>CALEYM010000096.1 GCA_937926185.1 uncultured Bacteroidota bacterium
CGATAAGGTGTTGTCTTTGGAATTGCGCTGTTCCATTCAGCAAAACCGGCTTGCCAATGCCCCTGGCAAGCCGGTTTTGTTTTTTGCCGTCCACCGTCCACCGTCCACCGTCATGCTAAGAATCGCCATTCAAAAATCCGGTCGTTTATTTGAAGACTCCATCGCCCTGCTGCGCGACGCCGGTATTGCTTTCGGCAGCAGCCCGAACCGCCTGCGCAGTCAGGCCTCCAATTTTCCCCTCGAGATCATCTACCTGCGCGACGACGACATCCCCGAATACGTCGAAGGCGGCGTGGTGGATGCCGGCATCGTGGGAGAAAACGTTGTGCTGGAAAAACGCAAAACCGTCCGGGTGGTCGACCGCCTCGGTTTTGGCAAATGCCGCCTGAGCATCGCCTTGCCCAAGGGTACGGCCTATCGTTCGGTAGGCGACCTGGCCGGTTTACGCATTGCCACCACCTACCGTCATGTGCTCGCCGGTTTCCTTGCCGCGAACGGGATACAGGCCGACGTGCATGAGGTCAGCGGCGCCGTCGAACTGGCCCCTTCCCTCGGCCTGGCCGATGCCATTTTCGACATCGTGGGCACCGGCAGCACACTGCTGGCTAACGGATTGTACGAGGCGGAAACGGTGCTGCATTCCGAGGCCCTGCTGGTGGCCGACCCTGCCCTCACGCCGGAAAAACAGGAAGTGCTCGATCGCCTGTTTTTCCGCATCCAGGCCAACCGCAACGCCAAAAACCACCGCTATATCCTGCTCAACGCGCCCAATGAAAAATTATCTGAAATCGCCCGGCTGTTGCCCGGCATGAAAAGCCCGACGGTGCTGCCCCTGGCCATCGAAGGCTGGAGCAGCCTGCACAGCGTGGTGCAGGAAGACGTGTTCTGGGAAGTACTGGAACAACTGAAAGCCGCCGGCGCCCAGGGAATACTGGTGGCCCCCATCGAACGTATGATTTTATAAAGAGGTTTCGGGTTAACGGGTTTCGGGTTAAACCCACTCCTGGCCGCTAAACCCTTAAACTTCTCATAGACCCTTATAAATCTACTTATACAAGATGCAACAATTTCTTTATCCAAACATCAAAGATGCAGACGCCCTGCTGGCCCGGCCTTCCGGCAACCTGCACGTATACCGCGAAAAAGCCGCGGGTATGCTGGCTGCAATACGGCAGGAAGGCGACGCGGCCGTCCGGCGTTTTTCCCTGCAATTCGACGGACACGAGCCGGCAGCCGTCACTGAAGCGGCGTTTGAACAGGCTGAGGCCTTTTTGTCACCGGCTCTGAAAGCCGCCATTCACCAGGCTTATGCCAACATTCGCGCGTTTCATGCCGCTCAGCAGGAGGATATGGCGCCGGTTGAAACTATGCCCGGCGTATTGTGCTGGCGCAGGAGCATACCCGTCGAAAGGGTGGGTTTGTACATACCGGGTGGAACGGCGCCCCTCTTCTCCACGGTACTGATGCTGGGTGTGCCGGCGCAACTGGCCGGCTGCCCGGATGTTGTGCTGTGTACGCCGCCGCAACCGAATGGCGAAGTGCATCCGGCGGTGCTTTTTTCCGCGGCTTTATGCGGCATCCGCAAAGTGTTCAGTATCGGCGGCGTACAGGCTATCGGCGCTATGGCGTATGGCACGGAAACGGTGCCGCGGGTATGGAAAATATTCGGCCCCGGCAACCCCTGGGTCACCGCGGCCAAACAACTGGTAAGTCTCGACGGCGTGGCTATCGACCTGCCGGCCGGCCCCTCGGAAGTGGCGGTAGTGGCCGACGCCGCGGCCAATCCGGCCTTCGTGGCGGCCGACCTGCTCAGCCAGGCCGAACACGGCGCCGACAGCCAGGTATTGTTGATCACCGACAGCGAATCCCTGCTGGAAGCCGTTGAAACGGAATTAAGCCGGCAATTAGCAGATTTGCCCCGCCAGGAGCTGGCCCGGCAAGCCATTGCGCACAGCAAAGCTTTGCTGGTGCGCAGCCTGGAAGAGGCGATGGACTGGGTGAACCTTTACGCCCCCGAACATCTTATCCTGCAAACGCAACAAGCGGAACAACTGGCAGAACAGGTCATGAATGCCGGCTCGGTTTTCCTCGGCCCCTATACGCCGGAAAGCGCGGGCGACTACGCTTCAGGTACCAATCACACGCTACCCACCGGCGGCTATGCCCGGGCATACGCCGGCGTGTCGCTGGATAGTTTTGTTAAAAAGATCACTTTTCAGCAGATCACGGAATCAGGTCTTAAAAAACTCGGCCCGGCGATCGTGGAAATGGCCAATGCCGAGGGGCTGGCGGCTCACGCCCGCGCAGTGACGCTCCGGATGCATGCTGTATTTTAGGATTTACAGGATTTCGATTTGTCTGATCTTGGACATTTAATATTCAGAGGCTCGCCTAAAAGCCAGCCGGGCGCCTGCTTTTAGGCGAGCTTCAGAGGCCCAACGTTTGTAGAATTGAAGTTTGGGAAGATTAAGTTGACGACATTAGACTTTAAGTCACCCGGTGAATAATCCAACAGCCTCAACGTAAAATTCCTTACCTGGCAAAATAAAAATTTGAAAATGAGCGATTTAAAAAATATTGAAAACCTGGTGCGTCCTAACATTCGCTCGCTCAAACCCTACTCAAGTGCGCGTGACGAATTTAAACAAGAGCCGTCCACCGTCCACGGTCTGCCGTACATTTTTCTGGACGCCAATGAAAACAGTCTGGGCAGTCCCCTTGATACCGACTACAACCGGTACCCTGATCCGCGCCAAATAGAGCTGAAAGTGCGCCTGGCAGCGCGGGAGCACCTGATCCCGGAGGCAATTTTCCTGGGTAACGGCAGCGATGAGGCCATTGACTTGCTCTTGCGGGCATTTTGTACCCCGGAAAAAGACAACGTCATCATCCTGCCGCCAACCTACGGGATGTACGCGGTGATGGCCAATATACACGGCGCCGAACTGCGAACCGCACCCCTGCGCCCGGATTTTTCCCCGGATGCAGCGGCTATCCGGCAAGCGACCGACAAGCGCTCGAAACTATTATTTTTGTGCTCGCCGAATAATCCCACAAGCAACCACCTGCCCGAAGCATTTATTGTTGAAATGTTGGAAACCTTTCCGGGTGTGGTGGTGGTGGACGAGGCATACAATGACTTCTCAGGCAGGCCTTCGCTGACAAATCGCCTTGCCGGATATCCAAACTTAGTCGTATTGAAAACTTTTTCCAAGGCATGGGGTTTAGCAGGTTTGCGTGTTGGAATGGCCTTTGCCCATCCGTATATTATTTCTATATTAAACAATATAAAATATCCATATAATATCAGCGCAGCTAGTATAAGCCGCGTCTGTAACGCCCTGGAAAACGCAAATCAGGTGGAGGAAAAAATTCAAATGATCCTGTCTGAACGTCGGTGTGTTGAAACGGCGCTAAATCAATTAAAATGTATAGAAAAAGTATATCCAAGCGACGCTAATTTTTTATTGGCCAAAACTACCGGCGCCGATGAAATTTATACATTTCTATGCCAGAATAATATTATTGTACGCAACCGTTCAAGTGAATTACACTGTAAAAACTGCCTGCGTATTACGATTGGTAGCCCTGAAGAAAATGAGAAATTGATTAACGCGCTAAATAGCTATTGACGCATGCACAAAATACTATTTATCGATAGAGACGGCACTATTATAGTGGAACCGCAACCCAGGCAGCAGACAGATAGTCTGGAAAAACTGGAATTCATCCCCGGCGCTATCTATGCCCTGGCCAGAATAGTGCGCGAGCTGGACTATAAACTGGTCATGGTAACCAATCAGGATGGCCTCGGCACAGAAAGTTTTCCGGAAGCAAACTTCTGGCCGGCCCAGGAAAAGATGCTGAAAACGCTGTCGGGGGAGGGTATTGAGTTTTATAACATACACATAGACCGGTCCTTCCCCCACGAGGCATTGCCCACCCGGAAGCCGGGCGTCGCCATGCTGACAGAATACCTGGACGGCACTTTCGACCTGGCCAATTCTTATGTGATCGGCGACCGGCTTACCGACGTGAAACTGGCGAAAAACCTTGGCGCCAAAGCCATTTTGATCCGGCAATGGGACGATCCCGCCGGCTATGAACAGGACATAGACCTGATCGCCGAAAACTGGGAACAGATCTATCAACACCTGCGCCTGCCGCCGCGCCGCGCCAACCACCGCCGCACAACCCGCGAAACGGATATTTCCATCGACCTTTGTCTCGACGGCTCCGGCAAAAGCGAAATCCATACCGGAATAGGTTTCTTCGATCATCTACTCGATCAACTGGCCCGTCACGGCAATCTAGACCTCAACATCAAAGCCCGCGGCGACCTGCATATCGACGAACATCATACCATAGAAGATACCGCGCTCGCCCTTGGAGAAGCCTTTTCTATAGCCTTGAGCGATAAACGGGGGTTGGAGCGGTATGGTAGTTCGGATTGCGGATTGCGGATTACGGATTACGGATTGCGGATTACGGATTACGGATTACGGATTGCGGATTGTCCCGAGGCCTCGGGACAATCCGCAATCCGTAATCCGCAATCCGCAGTCCGTTTGCCCATGGACGACGCCCTCGCCCAGGTCGCTCTGGACTTTGGCGGACGGCCATGGTTGGTGTGGCAGGCCGATTTTCGTCGTGAAAAAATCGGTGAAATGCCTACCGAAATGTTTATGCATTTTTTCAAATCGTTCAGCGACGCCGCCCGCTGCAACCTGAATATCCGGGCGGAAGGACAGAATGAACATCATAAAATTGAGGCCATTTTTAAAGCGTTCGCCCGGGCTGTGAAAATGGCGGTCCGGCGCGACCCTGTAAGCCGGGAATTGCCGACGACGAAAGGTAGTTTATAAACCCCTCTAACCCCTCTAAACCCCTCTAAACCCCTCTAAACCCTCTAAACCCTCTAAACAATGTCACTCGCTATTGTAAAATACAACGCCGGCAACATCCGCTCCGTTCAGTTCGCCTTGCAGCGGCTGGGTGTGGAAGCGCTGTGGACGGACGAGCCGGCTGCCCTGCGCGCGGCGGATAAAGTCATTTTTCCGGGGGTGGGAGAAGCTTCATCGGCGATGCAATACCTGCGGGAGCGCGGTTTGGATGCCGTTTTGCGCGGGCTCCGTCAACCCGTTTTGGGTATTTGCCTGGGATTGCAGTTATTTTGCCGGCATTCGGAAGAAGGCGATACGTCCTGCCTGGGCATATTTGACGTGGAGGTGCGGCGTTTCAGGTCGCCGGGGTTGAAAGTACCCCATATCGGCTGGAATACCTTGTCGAATCTGCGCGGGCCTTTATTTGAAGGCGTGGAGGATGGAAATTTTATGTACTTTGTGCACAGTTTTTACGCGGAAATGCACCCGGATATGGTCGCGCAGACCGATTACGGCGTTCCGTTCAGCGCCGCCTTGCAGCGCGAAAACTTTTTTGCCGTCCAGTTTCATCCGGAAAAATCCGGTGAGACAAGCCAGCGTATTTTGAAAAACTTTTTGAAATTATAGTTCATGCATATTATTCCTTCCTTCGACATCATGGACGGGCGGCTGGTACGCCTGCGTCAGGGCGATTTTGACCAAAAAACGGAATACCCGGCCGAACCCCTCGAACTGGCCCGGGAACTGGAAGCGGCCGGTATTCGCCGCTTGCACCTTGTTGACCTGGACGGCGCCCGCGAGGGGCGGCCGATCAACTTGTCCGTACTGGAACAAATAGCGGCCCGTACCCGCCTGGAAATTGATTATGGCGGCGGCCTGCGCTCGATACCGGCCTTGCGGCAGGTGTGGGATGCCGGCGCGGCCATGTTCTCCGTCGGGAGCGTGGCGGTGATGGCGCCCGACGAGTTCGGCGCCTGGGTGGAGCGTTTCGGCGCCGACCGGTTCCTGGTGGGCGCCGACGTGCGCAACCGGATGGTAGCCGTACACGGCTGGGTGGAACAAACCGATTTTGGATTGTTCGACTTTCTCACCCGCCTGGAAAACCTCGGCATACACCAGGTTTCCGTGACCGATATTGCCCGCGACGGCGAACTGGCCGGTCCGGCAGTTGATCTGTATCGCGACATTCTGGCTCATTATCCAAATATTCAACTGGTGGCCAGCGGCGGCGTCAGCAGCGTATCCGATCTGGAAGAGCTCCAGGCGATGGGTTGCGCCGGGGCCATTGTTGGAAAAGCGTTTTTTGAAGGAAAAATACCGATTCAGTACTTTAAAGTGTTCTCGAAAACCTGATGTCGCTCGCCAAACGTATCATCCCTTGTCTCGACATCAAAGACGGCCAAACGGTGAAAGGTATCCGGTTTGAGCAGCCGCGGCATGCCGGCGACCCCGCGGAACTGGCGGAAATGTACGCCCGGCAGGGGGCCGACGAATTGGTGCTGCTCGATATTACAGCCACGCATGAAGGCCGTGCCACCTTTACTGGTTTGGTGCACCGGGTGGCCGAAGTGCTGGATATTCCCTTTACCGTGGGCGGCGGCATCGGATCGGTCGCCCAGGTGGAAGCACTGCTACGGGCGGGCGCCGATAAGGTAAGTATCAATTCGGCTGCCGTACGCCGGCCCGAACTGATCGACGAACTCGCCCGGACGTTCGGAAGCCAGTGTATTGTGCTGGCCATCGATGCTTGTCCGCATGCCGACGGGTATTGGTACGTGTATCTGAACGGCGGCCGCATCGCAACGCCGCAGCGGGCGCCCGACTGGGCGAGGGAGGCGGCCGACCGGGGCGCCGGCGAAATTTTGCTTACTTCGATGGCGCACGACGGCGTCAAAACAGGCTTTGCCCTCGATCTTACCCGGGAAATCGCTACCTCGATACCCATTCCGGTGATCGCCTCCGGCGGCGCAGGGCGGCCCGAACATTTTCTCGACGTTTTTACCGCCGGAATGGCCGATGCCGCGTTGGCAGCCAGCGTGTTCCATTTTGGCGAAATTCCTGTTCCGGCATTAAAAAAATACCTGTATTCGCATGGAATCAGCATCCGGATTGAACAAAACTCTTGCAACTGAGCAGGAACTGAACCCCGATTTTGACAAATCGCCCGACAGCTTGTTGCCCGCCGTGGTGCAGGACGCCCGTACCGGCAAGGTGTTGATGCTGGGCTATATGAACGCAGAGGCGCTCGCCAAAACCCTGGCATCCGGCTTTGTTACTTTTTTTAGCCGATCGAGGCAGCAATTGTGGCAGAAAGGTGAGTCTTCCGGCTATGCGCTGCGGCTGTGCGATATCTTGTTGGACTGCGACCGCGACACTTTCCTGATCAAAGCCGAACCTAATGGCCCGGTTTGTCATACAGGCGCTGAAACCTGCTGGAACGAAACGAATACCTTGGCCGGATTTTTGAACGAACTGGAAAACATTATTCACCGGCGCCGCGTGGCAGACCCCGCCGGATCGTATACCGCGAAACTGCTGTCGGGCCCGGTAGGTAAAATCGCCCAGAAAGTAGGGGAGGAGGCAGTGGAAACCGTTATCGAAGCCCTGGGCGACAATCGCGAGCGCCTGCTGAATGAAACGGCCGACCTGTTGTACCACCTGCTGGTACTGCTGGCCGCGAAGGACATCCGGTTGTCGGAGGTGGAACAAATCCTGGAAAGCAGACATGGTTAATAGTGATGAGTGATGAGTGATGAGTGATGAGTAAATTTTCCACTCATCACTCATCACTCATCACTCATCGCTCATCACTCAATCACTTAATGAATATTCATGCGATTCAGGATTTTTCTCTCTACCCTTTTTCTGACCGGCCTCGGCTTGTCAGCGAACGCCCAACTCCGTTACCAGCTCGGTTTTACGGCCGGCACCAATTACGCCTCGCTTCGTTCCGATCTGTTCACCACCTCGTCGGGCCGGCTGGCGCCGGTGATCGGTTGTTCCTTTGTGGTAGGATTGAATGATCTGCTTGAACTCAACCAGGAAGTGGTGTTCACGTTGCGCGGCGCCCGCGCGCGGGCCGTTTTTTTCCTCCCGGAAGAGAAACCTTCGGAGCACACGTACGCTTATTTTTATAATACGTTTGAAACCGCGTTGTTTGCCGGTTTTCAGCCCGGCCGGCACGTTCCCCTGCGTTTGCAGGCGGGCGCTTATTTCGGCGCCAACTTTCATACGCTCGACCGATCGCAACGCGAACTGATGGTGGGCGATTACGACAATATCAACAACGCTATCCGGGCCCCCGACCTCAACGACGCCTTCGCCGGGATCGATTTCGGCCCGGCTGCCGGCATTTCAGCGGGCGACGGCCGTTTCCGGGCCAGCGCCCGTTATTACCTCGGTATCCGGAACCTGTATAATTATCTCGACTTCGTCGCTGCCGGTCCGGGCATCCGCACCAGCGCCCTGCGGCTGACGCTGACCTGGTTTTTGGGGACATGATAGAGAGGTTTATGAGGGTTTATGAGGGTTTATGAGGGTTTATAAACGGTAATGGTACTTCCGCTTGCGTTCTGGTACGATACGTTTATGAGGGTTTATGAGGGTTTATAAACCCTCATAAACCCTCATAAACCCTCATAAACCTTCATAAACCAAATTATTCCTATCTTTGCCGGCGTTTCAAAAGCCGCCCGATGATCAAAGCAGGATGTGCGAGCGCACATCCGGAAGATGGTTCGTTCTTGTTGTCCGGTGAAGCTGCCGAATTATTGCGCAGCAGAGATTTTTTAATCGCCCTCCTTCCCGTACCGCCAGTCGATCTTTCCGTGGATGTGTTGTTCGTGGATGCAAACAAAGTGAACAAACTGACTTCCGTGACCGATCTCCGCTCATGGACCTGGGTACTGTTGTCTTCCAACAAAGCGGATGCGTGGCGCGCGTGGCAGATGGGCGCCGTTTATTTTTTGCTCCGGCCGTTTACCTTGCATGATCTGGACCAGGCGCTCCAAAGGATTCAACAAAACTATTACTGGAAAAAACAAACCCTGCCCCCCGACTTTCAGCACCGGATGCTGGAGGTGCAAATGATCAAAGGACGCCGCGTTGCCGTCGACAGCCGGGACATACTTTTCCTGGAAGCGCGCGGGGAGATCACCTGCCTGCATCTGTGCCTGCCGGGGCAAGAGAAACTGATCGCCACCCGCAACCTCGGGTATTGGGAACAACGGCTGGGCGAAGCCGAATTTATTCGCACCCACAAAAAATATTTGGTCAATGCAGCCCATGTTTCCGCCCTGAATACCAATGCCCTCCGGGTGCATGAGCACCTGGTACCGGTAGCTAAAAGGCGAAAAAAGGACGTGGAAAAATATATTTTATCCCACCAGACACTGCTTCGTCAGCCGGTAAAACCGGCAGGAGAGGGGCAAGGAGCACCGCTTGTTGAAAAAAAATGACGTTTATTGCATTCAGCTTTTTGGAAATGAAAA
>CALEYM010000097.1 GCA_937926185.1 uncultured Bacteroidota bacterium
CGAAAAAGTCCTTTTTCGCAATATCAGCCTCTTCATCGACAAGGGGCAAAAAATCGGCCTGATCGCCAAAAACGGCACGGGTAAAACCACGCTCATGCGTGTGATCGCCGGTAAAGAGGGCAGCGAAGGGGAAAATGCGAAAATCCTGCTGCGCAAGGACGTCCGTATCGGCTGGCTCGATCAGGAACCCGAATTTCATCCCGGCCTCGACGTGCTGGGCGCCGTGCTCGACGACGCCAGCCCGCTGGTGCGCCTGGTGCGTCGCTACGAACACGCCCTGGCCCACCCCGAAAATGCCACCGAACTGCAGGAGGCCATGGCCGCCATGGACGAACACCAGGCCTGGACTTTCGAGTCGAAGGTGAAAGAACTGCTGTTCCGCTTCGGCATGCACAACCTGGAACAAAAAGTGAGCACCCTTTCCGGCGGCCAGCAAAAACGCCTCGCGCTCGTAAAAGTGCTGCTCGACGAGCCGGATTTCCTCATCCTCGACGAGCCCACCAACCACCTCGACGTAGACATGATAGAGTGGCTGGAAGAATACCTCCAGCAGCCGGGCATTACCCTGTTCATGGTGACGCACGACCGCTATTTCCTCGAAAACGTGTGCGACAATATCATCGAACTCGACGGCGGCCAACTATACCGCTATAAAGGCAATTATTCCGATTACCTGGAGAAAAAAGCCCTGCGCGAAGAAGTAGCCAGCACCACCTACGAACGCCAGAGCAAACTGCTCAAACGCGAGCTCGACTGGGTACGCCGCAGTCCGCAGGCCCGCACCACCAAGGCCAAAGCCCGCGTGGATGCCTATTTCGACCGCAAGGAAACCAATGACGCGCTCAAGGTGAAAAAAGAAGAAATGACCATTCAGATCAAAGAAAACTGGATGGGCAGCAAGGTGGTGGAATTGCACAACATCAGCAAACGCTTCGGCAACCGGACGCTGATCGATAATTTTTCTTATAAATTTAAACGCAAGGAGCGAGTGGGCATCGTGGGCCCCAACGGCGCGGGCAAATCCACTTTCCTGGAGATCATTACCCAAAGCCTGCCACCCGACACCGGCAAAGTGGTCGTGGGCGACACCATCACCTTCGGATTCTACCGCCAGGAAGGTATCCAACTTTCCGAAGACAAACGCGTGATCGAAGCCGTGCGCGACATCGCCGACGTGATCCCGCTGGAAAAAGGCAAAGAACTGACCGCGGCACAACTGCTCGAACGTTTCCTGTTCAGCCGCCCCCAGCAACAGGTGTACGTGAGTCAGCTCTCCGGCGGCGAACGCCGGCGCCTCTACCTGCTCACCGTGCTGATGCGCAACCCCAACTTTCTCATCCTCGACGAGCCGACCAACGACCTCGATGTGCTGACCCTGCAGGTGCTGGAAGATTTTCTCGAAGATTTCCCCGGCTCCGTAATCATCGTCACCCACGACCGGTATTTTATGGACCGCCTGGTAGACCACCTGTTCGTGTTCGAAGGCAACGGCGCGATCAAAGATTACAACGGCACCTACGCCGAATTCCGCGCGATGAAACGCGGCGAAAAAGCCGCGGCTGCTCCCCTGCCCGGCCCGGTGAAGGTGGCCGCGACACCCGCCGCTACCACCCTTTCCAATACCGACCGCAACGAAATGAAACGCCTGGAAAAAGACATTGCCCGCCTGGAAAGCCGCAAAGCCGAAATCCTGGGCCGGTTCAATGCCGCCGATCTGGGCGCCGGCGAGGTGGAAAAATTGTCAATAGAGTTGGGACAGTTGCAAAATGACCTGGACGAAAAGGAAATGCGCTGGCTGGAACTGGCAGATTTGGTGAAATGATGAATTACGCGGCATTTCTGATTGTTTTTTCGATTTTTTATCTCGTTTACCGCGGTTTTATTCTTTGGGTATCGTTTGTTTTGGTCTGAAACAATTTAAATAAGTTTGCCGGCGCTATGAAAATTGGACTTTTGGAGTGCGACCATGTGCTCCCTGAACTTCACGCTATCGCCGGCGACTACCGGGACATGTTCCCGGATTTCCTGCCCGGACCCGAATGGGTCTTTTTCGACGTATGCAACGGACAATTTCCGGCTCCGGACGACGACTGCGACGCCTACCTGTGCACCGGCTCCCGTTTTTCCGTTTACGACGAGGAGGACTGGATTCTGGAGTTAAAAACCTTTGTAAAAAACAGTTATAACAGCGATAAAAAATTCATCGGCGTGTGTTTCGGCCACCAGATGCTGGGCGAAGCCCTGGGCGGCAGGGTGAAAAAAGCGGAAAGCGGCTGGAACGTGGGCGTTCATACCTTTGAAATACTTCAACCGGCGCCCTGGATGTCGCCCTTTCAGCCCAGGCTCAACCTGATGATGATGTGCCAGGATCAGGTGGCGCAGCTGCCGCCCGGCAGCACGGTGCTGGCGCGTACTGCCCATTGCCCCGTGGGCATGTTCCAGGTGGGCGCGAACATGCTGGGCATACAGGGGCACCCGGAGTTTCCGAAAGCCTACGAGGCGCGACTGCTGGAAATGCGGCGGGAGCGGATCGGCGGCGAAAAAGTGGATGCCGCGCTGAAAAGCCTGGATTTGCCGGTGGATGCAGCGCCAATAGCCGCATGGATTGGGCATTTTTTAAAAGCCTGAGGCGACACAGTCTTTAAAATTTCTGATCATTTGTTGTTTGTATTTTTGTAAATACAATACTATTCCTGTTCCTGCGAGATAAGTCCAAGGCTGAATGTGGGATAGCAGATATTTTCGTGCCGGCAGTGGGAGACGCGTTTTAACCCACTTTAGTATTTGTTGCAGTGATGTGATGCCGGTGGATGCCCGGGTTCAAAGGCGTAGAAATGGTACGTTGATTTATATCATTGTACTTCACCAGAATGCTGCTGAATTTTGCAAGCGCCTTATCATTTGATGGAAAGCCAGATTATTCATGCCTAAGCCCGGCCAATGGTTAACTCTTGTATTGCTGTGTTTCTGTACGGCAGAAATTGCCGTAATGGCACAGCAAAACGCCCGGCCCAACCATTTCAACCCCCGTTTCGGGGTATTCAAGCTGCCCGGCGGCGAAACGGCCAACATGGTGCAGTGTATTATTCAGGACAAGGCAGGTTTCCTTTGGTTTGCCACACGCGCCGGATTGATCCGCTACGACGGGCGCCAGTTTGTAACCTACCGCCACGACCCGGCCGACAGCAGCTCGATTGCCGCCGATTACGTCAACTGGATATTTGAAGACAGCAAAGGTATCCTTTGGCTGGGCTCCTGCTGCGACGGATTAAGCGCGTTCGACCCGGTGACGGAAAAATGCGTCCGTTACCGCCATGATAATAACGATCCAGCCAGCCTCGCCGCCGACTATGTGTCGGCGATCACGGAAGATGGCTCGGGTAATATATGGGTAGCCACGGCCGGGGGGCTGGATTGTTTTTCACCGGGGCCCGGGCGCGGACAACGCGGAACGATCAAACATTACCTGCACGATCCCGGTAACCCTCTTAGCCTGAACGAAGCTTTTGTACGGGTATTATATGTCGACAGCCGCGGCGTTCTGTGGGTGGGATGCGGCGATCCTTACAATGAACACAGCCGCGGCGGATTATACCGGTACCAGCCGGAAACTGACGATTTTATACGCATGGACAAGGTGGGCGAGCCGGTCGATAATCGCGTTCAGGTTATCTTTGAAGACAGGCGAAAAAATTTCTGGATAGGTACCTGTGGCAGCGCCGGCCTGTACCGGATGGAAACTGCCGGTGGGCGTGAAAGGATCACCCGGCTGCCGCCTTTTAATCGCCCTTATCCTGCCCGGCTGAGCAGTCCGGCCCTTGTGCGAAACGATCATGTTTTCCCTCAATACGAACATATCACCTTTATGTTCGAAGACCAGCAAGGCCGGCTGTGGATCGGCGCCGTGGAAGGCGGGCTGAATGTGCACGATCCGTCAGCGGGCGTCACGCGCCATTTTGAACAAGCAAGCGGCATACCCGACAGTTTGCAAAGCATCTCGTTGTGGCACGGTTGCCAGGGTCGCGATGGAACCGTCTGGATCGGCTGCGGCGACAACGGGCCGGTTTATCGCGTAACCAATACCAACGATATATTTCCATTTTATCATACCCGTCATTTATTCGGGATGGAAGAAATCAATATAACGGGGATGCTCAAGGAGCCGACGGGCGCCGTATGGCTGCAAACGCTCGGCGATATGAATAGCGTGGTTCGCTTCGATCGGGCTGCCCATACTTACCGGCGCTTTGACTACGATCCTCCGGCAATCCGCCACTCTTACCTCGATCTGTTCGCCCTGGCCGGCGACCAGGACGGCAACCTTTGGGCCAGTACGGAACAAGGATTGTACCGGCTGGAACCGGCGACCGCCGGTCATGGAAAATTCAGACCCGATCCTGCTTTCTCCCAGAAACTGCGACTCCGGGCTGCCTGGCCTCCTTTTCGAGACCCCCATGGCAATACCTGGGTGGCCACTTTTGGCCAGGGTCTGTTCAGGGTTAAAGCCGGTTCAGACACGGCTGTTCCGTTCCGGCATAACCCGGCTGACACGACGAGTATTGGGGGCAATCTGGTGGAAAAAGTATTTGAAGACCGTCATGGCAACATCTGGGTGTTGGGCGCCAGCGCGGGTTTTGACCGTCGAACGCCGATGTTTCTTGATCGTTTCAATCCTGGCGACCAGACCTTCACCCATTTTCTGCCGCCCGGCGAATTGGGTGACCCGACTTCAGCAGTGAAAGACCGTAACGGTAACTTTTGGTTTACCGCCCTTCCGTTCGGTATCCGGAAATTCAATCCGGATACCCCGGAATATCAGGCTTTTACCGCGGGTAAAAGCGCCTT
>CALEYM010000098.1 GCA_937926185.1 uncultured Bacteroidota bacterium
GACTTTATACGCCAGGTAAACCCATCGTTTTCAGTGTACGCCGGACTTAGGCGCGCGTTTGAAATCGCGCACAAAATTTACCGCAAATGCATATTTCAGTTAGACCTATTACGGGCTATGCAGAAGCATAAGTCATTTCCTAAAAACATACCCTTTCCCTTTTAACTCCCCGATCAACTCCCCCAACCGCCCATAAAACTTATCCCTCCTCTCCTCCCCTGCCCCGACATGCATCAGCAAATAAAACCCGTTCAACCCGTTCGGACTGTTCCGTTCATAATCCAGGATACTCTTATAAATGACTTCCGAAGAACGGTAGTTTTTCATCGCCGGCGTAGTGTAATCGGCATGCGACAGCGTGCCCGGACTGTAATTGAGCAGCGTCATCCCGGCCTTGCGGCTCCAGGCAGCGATGGAGTCGTTGTGCCATTCAAACGGCGGAATAAACAGGCGTGATTCGTTTCTGGGAACGCCCAAAGCGGCCAGGGCAGCGATATTCGCGCGCAAATCGTCCATAAAAACGGCTTTGGTCACCAGCAGCGAATCGCGTTTTTGCCAGTCGCAATAGAGCAGGTGTTTGTCGGAGTGCGGGCCGATGTAATGCCCGGCTTTTTTGATTTTCCGAACCAGGCCGGGGTAGCGGCGGCAAAAGTCGCCGGTGAGAAAAAAGCCGGCTTTTATCCCGGCTTTTTTCAGCGTTTTTAAAATATCGTTTACGCCCTCGGCGTGTTCATGTCCGGTAAAAACCAGGTGGATCATTTTTTGGGTCGTATCGCCCCGGACAATGGCCCCGTAACGGTCTTTTACCGCGGCGCGCCGGACTGTGTTGCCCTCCATTTGCAGGCCTGATAACATATAACTCAAACTGGCAGTGCCGTCCATGGTGGGTTCGTCGGAGGAATAATCGCCGTAATCGTCGTGATACACCACGAGCGGCGACTGGAATTCGGCGAACTCGTCGGGCTCGTAGAGCGTGATACCGATCAGTTTATTCCAGATGCTGCCGTAAATGGGGCCGTCCACGAGGCCGCCGTCGATGGGATAGTTGTACAGGTGGGTAAAGGCCGAGTGCGGGTCGCGGGGATAAACGCCGTCTGCCGGCAGCCCGCAGATCATGCTGGTACCCCAGGGATTGCAGCCGAACAGCCAGTCGCGCAGGGCGGCTTCCATTTCCCGGTAACGCCCGTCGCCGCTGCGCTCCCGGTAGAGGCGCGCCTGGGTGTAAATGGCGACCACGAGATTGTTGGAACACCAGATAAAGGGGACGCCATATAGAAACGCATTGGATTTGCCGCGCTGATACACGCTGTCCACGCCCCGGCGCATATATTCCAGGAATGCCGGCTGCGCGGCGTTTTCCGTCAGGAAATAATGCCCCAGGTTGAGGAAAGGATACCACTGGTAATGCCGGGCCGTGTCGCTGCCCATCCAGGGGGTTATGGGTTCTGCACGACCGTAGGCGGCGGCCTGTTCGCGGTAGCCTTTCCCGGGGAACAGGACGTCGAGTTGCGCGGCGGCCAGTTCCATGTCGTCCACCCAGTTTTCTTCTTCGTAAAAATACGGCGCGCGGCAGGGCGCGGTTTGGGTGTAGCCGGGCTTTTGCCGTCCGAATTCGTAGGCTGCCGCGGCTTTGGGGATCAGTTTTTCGGCATATTCGGGGAAAAAGGGCTTCAACACCTGGTTGCCCAGCGCGAAAGCCGAGGCAAATTTGCCGGCGGAAGAGGCCACGCCTTTTGTCCGGTTTTTATACTTAAAAGCGCCCTGAGGTTCGCCCGTGATCAAATACACCGGCCGGGCCAGGCCGCCGCCGGGCGCGCCGTAATGGACGGAATCGAGCGTTGGCAGCCGCATGCGCTGGTGATCGCGGTCATCGGCGATCTGATTGTAATATTCACCGGGGCCGGGGTTCATTTTCAGCATCCAGTCGAGCCCCCATTTGGCCTCGTCGAGGATGTCGGGGATGCCGTTGGCGCCGGGCCGGCCCGAAGCGTCGACAGCGTCGCCGAAAGCATCCGGATTTTGCCGGTAGGCAAACAACATCTGAAAAACGGCATTGGCCGAAGTAGGCAGGTATTGGAGATAGTCGGAGGCGTCGTGCCAGCCGCCGGCCACGTCGATCCGGGTGGAATCCTTCGCCGGATCGGGGTGGTAAATGATAAAACCATCCTGTGTATGGCAGGAATCGTCCAGGTAAGGATTATAGCCGCTGCGCTGCTGTCGCATGTAGCGCAGGATAAAATCGGCCGCGCCGTCGTACACGTCGTTGTTGATGCGGAAAACGGGCGATTTAATGTCCTGCACCTGCACGTAATACGCGCCGGGGGTGGCAAACGCCGAAAAATCGAGCCGGTACGCTTCCGAAAAAGCCGCCCAGGAGCCGTATTTCCGGATGTTTTTGCTTTCAAACACCCGCTCGTGGGTAAGGGCGTCGCGCAGTTCGAAGGCATCGAAGGACAAGGCTTTTTTGCCGGCCAGCACGGCTACTTTTACGTCCTTTTCGAGGTAACCGAGTTGGTTGATGCGGAGCCAGCTGGAGGGTTGGGCATCGATCTGTCCTGCCAGGCAAAGGCTAACGAAGAAGAAAAGGGAATAATGAATAAATGGCACGGCGCACTTTTTTATGTGGAAACTCCGGTTAACTTTGTTGCAAAATAAACGGTAATGACAACAATTGCTAATTCAATTTACGAAATAGAGCGCAACAAACCTATGCCTTCCCTAAATCATGGCGTTATTCAGGCCAATCTCATTTTGCATTTCGCCCCATTTATAAAAAAATACCGGATTATTTCCGAACTCAGTCTGGATCTTACTAATTGGCCTTCCGTGCCCGATCTGGCTATCTATCCCAAAATGAAAATCGACCTTCAAAACGACGTGGTAGCCATGACAGAGCCGCCGCTTTGCGTGGTAGAGATCGTCTCGCCCACACAGGCCATCAACGAACTGACCGCCAAAGCCCACACCTATTTCAAACACGGCGTAAAATCCTGCTGGATCGTCATTCCGCCATTGGGCAATATCTATGTATACTCTTCCCCGGAAGAATATCAGATTTTCCGGGCCTCGGATACTTTGCATGATGCTGTTTTAAATATTTCATTCCCTTTGAAGGAGGTGTTTGAATAATCTATTTTCAAAATTCAAAGCGCATGAAAACCTTAACCTTACCATATCCCGAGGCAAAAAACTTTGTCGCCGGAGAATTCTTGCCCTTATCCAACCGGACAATAGAGGTCATTACGCCTTTGACGGGCTCTATTTTATCCGTCGTCCCCCTCTCCACCACTGCCGACCTGGACCTTGCCGTGGAAGCGGCCAAAAAAGCCTTCCCCGCCTGGTCAGCCACGCCCATCAAAGAGCGGGTGCAGGTATTTTACCGGTATAAAACCTTGTTGGAGAAACATTTAAAGGAACTGGCCACGCTGGTGCATGAAGAGAACGGCAAAACAATGGACGAAGCCACTGCCGAGGTGGAAAAAAGCATCGAACTCACCGAATTCGCCTGCTCGTTGCCCCAACTGGTTTCCGGCGAGCTGCTCGAAGTAAGCAAAGGCGTGGAATGCAGGGTGGAACGCAAACCGGTCGGTATAGTCGCCTCTATCGCCCCCTTCAATTTCCCGAACATGGTGCCGCACTGGACGATCCCCAACGCTATCGCGCTGGGCAACTGTATGATCCTGAAACCCTCTGAACAGGTGCCCGTTTCTTCGATCCGGATCGCCGAATTGTTGCGCGAAGCCGGGCTGCCCGACGGGGTGTTCAACGTGGTGAACGGCGACCGCGAGATCGTGGAAGCCATTTGCGATCACCCCGGGATTGAAGCCGTTTCTTTTGTCGGTTCCACCAAAGTGGCCAAAATCGTGTACCGGCGCGCCACTTCCAACCTGAAACGCTGCGTGGCCCTCGGCGGCGCCAAAAACCACCTGATCGTACTGCCCGACGCGCATCCCGACATGACCGCCACCAATATCACGGCCAGTATGAGCGGCTGCGCCGGCCAGCGCTGTATGGCGGCCTCAGCCATGGTAGCCGTTGGGCCGCTCGACACGATCATTGAAAAAATTTGCGAAGAAGCCCGGAAGATCGTGCCCGGTAAAAACCTGGGCAGCGTCATCAGCAAAGCAGCCAAAGAACGCATCGAACGCTACATCGATGAAGCCGAAAAAGCCGGCGCCAAAGTGCTGGTGGACGGGCGCCACTGGACCGTGGAAGGAAAAGAAAACGGTTTTTATGTAGGTCCCACGGTGATCGATCACGTGACGCCCGATATGGCTATCGCTAAAGAAGAAGTATTCGGGCCGGTGCTGGCCATTATCCGGGCCAAAAGCCTCGATGAAGCCATCGCTATCGAAAACTCCGGCAACTATGGCAACGCGGCTTCCGTATTTACGCAAAGCGGCGGCCTGGCGCGCCAGGTAATGGAAAACGCCAGCGCCGGCATGATCGGCGTCAATGTCGGTGTGCCCGTGCCGCGCGAGCCGTTTTCTTTTGGCGGCTGGAATGAAAGCAAATTCGGCGTGAACGACATCACCGGCAAAAGCTCCATAGAATTCTGGACTAAACTGAAAAAGACCACGGTGAAGTGGAACCCGGAATCGAAAACGAACTGGATGAGTTGAAAGAGGTTTAGAGGGTTTATCTAAACCATCTAAACCTCTCTAAACCATCTAACCAGATCAATGCATTATGCACACACAAACTACCCATCCCGTCAAAGAAATCATACAGGACAATCTCGATTTTACGCTTTTTTCCTGGAGTAAACAAAAGGGGATTGATCCTATTGCCGTCAAATACGGCGAAGGCGTTTATCTGTATGACTATGAGGGGAAACGTTACCTCGACTTTTCCTCCGGGCTAATGAACGTCAATATCGGCCACGGCAACCAGCGCGTGACGCGGGCCGTGGCGGAACAAATGCAGCAGATCAGCTACGTGACGCCTTCCTGTGTCACCGAAGCGCGCGGGCTGCTGGGCAAAAAACTGGCCGAAATATCGCCGGGAAATCTCACCAAAACCCTGTTCACCGTTTGCGGCGCCACGGCCATCGACAATGCCATCAAACTGGCGCGGCTGTACACCGGCAAACACAAGATCATCGCCCGCTACCGCGCCTATCACGGCGCTTCCTACGGCGCCATGACCGCCGGCGGCGATCCGCGAAAACTGCCCGCTGACTCACAGCAAATGCCCAACGTGGTACACGTGGAAGACCCCTACTGCTACCGCTGTCCCTGGGGAAAAGAAATGCAATCCTGCAAACGCGAATGTGTAGACCATATCGAACGCGTGATCCAGTTCGAAGGGCCGGAAAATATAGCGGCCATACTCCTGGAGGGCGAAAGCGGCTCTTCAGGTTGTATCAAATATCCGCCGGACTATCTGAAAAAAGTGCGGGCCTTGTGCGACAAATACAACATCCTGCTGATCGCCGACGAGGTGATGAGCGGTTTCGGACGCACCGGACGCTGGTTTGCCGTGGACCTGCACGGGGTGGTGCCCGACATGATCGCCACGGCCAAAGGTATCACCGCCGGCTATTTACCCCTCGGCGCGCTGATCGTCTCGGATAAAATCGCCGCTCACTTCGACGATAAACCCCTGATGATCGGACTGACGTATTCGGCGCATCCCGTGAGCTGCGCGGCCGGCCTCGAAGTGATGCATATCTATGAAGACGAGAACCTGATCGAAAATGCTGCCGCTATGGGCAAATACATGGAACAGCGGATGGAAGAATTGAAGCGAAAACACCCCGGTATCGGCGATTTCAGGAACACGGGTTTGCTGGGTTGTATTGAGCTGGTGAAAAACCGGGAAACGAAGGAACCGATGGCGCCGTTCAACGCCAAACCTGCCGAAATGGAAGTGATGAACAAGGTTGCCGCAAAAATCAAAGATTTGGGTATGTACACCTTTGTGCGCTGGAACTATATCTTTACCTGTCCGCCGTTGTGTATCACGGAGGAACAAATTGACGAAGGTTTGGACATCATTTCACGCGCCATTGCGATAGCCGATGAACACTGCCTATGACAGATAAATCACTATACAGCGAAGACCTCGCGCCTGTTCCTGAAAACAACCGCAAATGGAACACCTGGAACTATGCCGCCCTGTGGATCAGCATGAGCCTGTGCATTCCCACCTACATGCTTGCCAGTTCACTCATCGACGGCGGCATGAACTGGTGGCAGGCCATACTTACGATTTTCCTGGGTAATACCATCGTGCTTATCCCGATGATCCTCAACGGCCACGCGGGCGCCAAATACGGCATTCCTTTCCCGGTGCTGGCCCGGGTCAGCTTCGGCACCCGGCTGGCCAACCTGCCGGCCTTACTTCGCGCCATCGTGGCCTGCGGATGGTTTGGTATCCAGACCTGGATCGGCGGATTTGCCCTTTACCAGATGTTCCGCGTCTGGTTCCCCGCCTTTGAAACCCTGCCCCAGGTTTTTCCGGACGCTTTCGGTTTACAAACCGGGCCGGCCATCACTTTTCTGCTGTTCTGGTTGCTGAATATGTACGTCGTTTACCTCGGCGTGGAAAGTATTCGTAAATTACTGGTTTTTAAAGCCATTTTCCTCCCCTTGGCAGCCCTGGCCCTGCTCTTCTGGGCCATTCAGGCAGGTAACGGGCTGGGGCCGATCTTGTCGCAACCGGCCCGCTTTCAGACCAGCGCCGAATTCTGGAACTTCTTTTTTCCCGCCCTTACCGGCATGGTGGGCTTCTGGGCTACCTTGTCGCTCAATATCCCGGATTTCACCCGCTATGCCAAAAGCCAACGGGCCCAAATAGCCGGACAGGCTATCGGCCTGCCGCCTTCCATGACCCTGTTCGCTTTTATCGGCGTGGTAGTCACTTCGGCGACCATGATTATCTATGGAGAAACGATCTGGGACCCCATCGTGCTGGCCGGCAAATTTGAAAACAAACTCCTGGTGACCGCGGCCATGATCGCCGTGGCCATCTCCACCCTGGCCACCAATATTGCCGCCAACATTGTGAGCCCGGCCAACGATTTTGCCCACCTGGCGCCCGCCCGCATCAATTTCCGAACCGGCGGCTATATCACGGGCATTCTCGGCATCCTGATCCTGCCCTGGAAACTCATCGCCGACCCGAACGGCTATATTTTCCTGTGGCTGATCGCTTACTCCAGTCTGCTCGGCCCCATCGGCGGCATTATGATAGCGGACTATTATTTTATCCGGCATAAAACCCTGAGCACAACCGATCTCTATGCAGCGAACGGGATCTACGCCTATAGAAATGGATATAATATGGCGGCGCTCGTTGCACTGTTAGCCGGTATATTACCCAATGCGCCGGGATTCCTGGTCACTGTAAAATTATTGCCCAAAGAAAGCGTGCCGGAAAATATTGCACATTTGTACCACTATGCCTGGTTTGTCGGTTTTGCAGTTTCTTTTATCGTTTACCTTATTTTAATGAAAAGATCATCATGGCGCTCTTAATTACGAACGGACGCATCATCACGGCTTCTGAAGACTACTACGCCGATATTTTAATAGAAGACGAAGAAATAGTAGCCATCGGAAAAAACCTGCACCACCCGGCCGATGAGATCATCGACGCCGCGGGCATGTACATTTTTCCCGGCGGCATCGATCCGCACGTGCACCTCGACATGCCTTTTATGGGCACCTTCAGCAGCGACAGCTATGCGACGGGAACACTGGCCGCCCTGCATGGCGGCACCACGACCGTGATCGATTTCGTATTGCAAACGCAGGGAAAATCGCTGCGCCACGCCCTGGAACAATGGCAATCCCGCTCGAACGGCAATTGTTACGGCGACTATTCCTTTCACATGGCTGTGACCGATTTCAACGAAGAAACGAAAAAAGAAATCGCAGAAATGGTTGAGCAGGAAGGTATTACGTCCTTTAAAACCTTCATGGCCTATAAAGGCGCCCTGATGATCGACGACCGCCAGATGGTAGGCCTGATGCAGGAAGTGAAAGCCCGCGGCGGCATGGTCACGGTACACGCCACCAACGGCGATATGATCGATTATCTGATCGCCAAACACCGGGCAGAAGGAAAACTGTCGCCCCTGTACCACTACCTTTCCCAACCGGAAATAACAGAATCGGAAGCCACCGGGCGCTTTGCCGATATGGCCGGTTACACCGGCGTACCGGCCTACGTGGTGCACCTCACCTGCGAAGGCGCGCTCAACCATATCCGCGACGCGGCCAAACGCAACCAGAAAGTATACGCTGAAACCTGTATCCAATACCTCCTCCTCGACGCATCGTTGTATGAAAAAGACTTCGACGGCGCCAAATGGGTGATGAGCCCGCCCCTGCGCCAGAAAAAAGACCAGGACACCCTTTGGGCCGGCATCAACCAGGGAAGCGTTCAGGTAGTAGCCACCGACCATTGCCCGTTCAAGTGGGAACAGAAAAAGATGGGTGAAAAAGATTTTTCAAAAATACCCAACGGCCACCCCGCCATCGAAAACCGCATGGAATTGCTCTTCAGCGAAGGCGTGAACAAGGGAAAAATCACCCTCAACAAATTCGTCGAGGTCAGCTCGACCAACGCGGCCAAAATTTTCGGCATGTTCCCGCGAAAAGGATGTATCGCCGTAGGCAGCGACGCCGACCTGGTCATTTTCGATCCGAATAAACAACATACCCTTTCCGCTAAAACCCACCACATGAACGTGGATTATTCCGCCTACGAAGGCTGGCCGGTGACCGGAAAATGCAAAACCACCATCCTCCGCGGGCAAGTGGCCGCGGACAACGGCCAGGTGAAAATTCACAAGGGATACGGGCGGTTTATCCGGCGGAATAAGGTGAGTGGGATGATTTAGGGAGTTTAGAAAATCTGGAACAAAAAAGGCCGTCAAACTGACGGCCTTACGGTAGCCCCTACGGGAATCGAACCCATATCTGAGGTTCCGGAAACCTCCATTCTATCCGTTGAACTAAAGGGCCTGCTTTAAAACGCGCCGCAAAGATAATTCAAATTCGCGGTATTTGCCAAACCTAAAAGACTTCAAAAAAATTCCCGCCGCATTTCAGGGATTTGAGCGTCGATCCATTTTTGCGTTTCTGAAAGCAGAAAATCAGGATTATCGCTAATTAGCGGGGCGCCGTACCGCACGGCAACCGACATATTCTTTTCACCGAATCGCCGGATAAAATGCGGCAAAAAGGTGTCGTTGCCAATCCAGTAATCTTTTTTGGAGCCGTATTCGAGGGCTACCGGCACTATGGGGATTTTGTACGCTGCCGCCAATTGAAAACCGCCTTTTTTCAAGGTTGTGGTGTAGGGTTTGTCGTGTGTGGTGCCTTCCGGAAAGAGGATTACCGGCATGCCCTGTTGCACTTTTTCCGCGATCGCGGTCAAAATAAGTTTCCTGCTCCCGGCGCTTTCCCGTTCAAGAAAAAGCGTTCCGGTTACCCTGGCGCCTGTTCCTATAACCGGCCAATTGGCTACTTCGGCTTTTGACACCGGCATTCCGTGCGCCTGGCATACAATGACGGCAGGATCAAGGTAGGAGCGATGGTTGCACATAAAAATACAGGGCATGTCGGGCGGCTTACCCTGCACCTTTATCCGTACGCCGATGGCTGGTAAAAATGAACGCGTCCAGCGTTGCCGGATACGCACGCTTCGTTCCTGACTTTCACCCTTGAAAATGCTGATGGCCAGGATTTTAATAATTAACCAAAAAACGGCCAGCGCAAAAAAAATCAACCGGAGAACTCCCCGCGGTATTTTTATCATAGCGGTTGGTTTTAGGGGGAAATATCCATAGTTTCCTGTAGGGACGCCGCGGTCAGTTGCGTCTCGATCCATTGGCGCACACCCGCTTCGAGTATTTCAGGGTCATCGTGCCGCATCAGCGGGCCGTAGCTGACCCGCACCCGGATTTCGCGATCCTGAAAACGTTGCCAGGCGTGTTCCAGAAAGGGCGCCTCGCCCACCCAGTAATCGCGCGGATCGTCGAAACAAATCGCAACTGGCGTCACCGGCAGCGACCATTTGGTGGCCGTGCGCAGACTGCCTTTTTTAAACGGCAACATCCCCGGCAAATCCGACGTGGTACCTTCCGGAAACAGGATGACGGAAAAACCTTGCTGCTGAATGACGTCGGCCAGCGCTTTCAGAGTAGACACCCGACTCCCGCCGCGCTCGCGCTGTACGTACAGGATGCCCGCCCATTTGGCGCCTTTGCCAATCAGCGGCCAACCGGCCAGTTCCGCTTTGGCAACAGGAAAAGCAAGCACGTCGCGGAGCAACAAGATAGGATCGAGATAAGAGCGGTGATTGGCCAGGATAAGGCAAGGTTCATCGGGCGGCGTTCCGGCAGTTTCCACGCGCACCCCTACCCCATTTAGTACGCGCCTTGCCCAACGGCGGCGCACAGCCATCACACGGCGCATATCCGATCGCAGGATCACCCGGCGCCAGTACACCTCGGCTACGATCCGGGCGGTATAAACGGCAAAAAAGACCAGTCGGTAAATAATTCGTATTCGTCGCACAGCCGGCAAAAATAAAAAGGCGCAAGGTATAAAACCAGCGCCTCTAAAATCGGTATGTGAGAGAGCAGGATTATTGCTACTATCAGCCATCCAATTCCTTACAAATCACTGCCCGGACAACCATAGCCGCGGTGGCAGGCTTCTAACAGGAAAAGTGCAGCAAGAAAAGCGAAAGCGATAAATTTTTGCCAGTTTTTCATTGAAAAAATGATTTAGCAGATGCGGAACAAGGGTTGCCTGAATTTTGAGGGAAAAACGGAATTCCGTTTCCCTTATTGTTACAAATCCTGTGCCACCCCCGTTTTCGCCGCAAAAGTAGTCAAATAATGGAAATTTTAGTAAAACTTTAAAACAATCAGCCCCGGTTAAGGTTTCGGGAAGCTGCCGGCTTCATTGTCAGGAAATGGCAATAATTCCAGTACGAGCCCTTCGCCGGGTAAAATATTTTTCAGGGCGATCCCTCCACCGGAGAATTGCCGGGGCGACAGGGTTGGCTGTTCCGTTGAAAAATTCAATATCCAGGCGCCCGCCGGCAAATCGAGTTTCAGATTTGCACAGGCCTTCCCGGTGTCCAGATTGGCAATAAATATAAACGACGGTTTTCGGGCCTGCGTCCAGGCGATCATTTTTTTTCGTCCGGTTCGGTCCGGGGGGATCAACCATTCTGTTTTAGCATCCCGGATGTTTGGAAAAATACGGTCGGCTAATGTTCTCTGGCGTAAAATATTGTTGTACAACCGAACATTTGTGCCCCAGCGATAAGGCCCGTTGGTGCTTTTAGGCCCCTGCGATTCCTGAAAAACATACAATTT
>CALEYM010000099.1 GCA_937926185.1 uncultured Bacteroidota bacterium
TCTCAACATACGCGTTCTTTCCCCTCAAGACGCAAAATAGGGGCAAAAGGTTGTTTAAAACTCAACCCAATACCCTTCCGCCGTGCGGCGTATAGGATACAAGCCTTCAGAAATGATGTTTTGTTTGAGACCCGGCAGGTTGTCATGTACGGATGTCGGCAAGAAATAAGGTACTGGTACGGGAAAGACCGGGCGACTGAAAAAAGCGCGTTCTGTGCAGGGCATCATGCCGGCGCGGGGGAAGAATACCTGCAACCGGCCTCTGACGGTAACGCTTAACAGGGCCTCTGCCAAGGGGCAGCGGCGTTGTTTTTGGCGGGCTGAGGCCATTTCGGTGCAATGTGTGGTGTTGATGCGGCAGATACCGATGTTAACGCAGTTGCCGTTGGATTGCATAACGCCAAATTCGACGTTTGCGCGAAGCGGGACGAAATCGATGGTCTGCCTGTCGGGACGGGGCAGCACATCACGGTGTGTGTAAACGGTCATTAGGACGGGTGATGATGCCGTGAAAAAATAGTGTTTGTCGAAATAAGCCGGGGGATCCGGATTATTGGTAACGCGGCGGATTAAAACTGGAGAGGCGGATTAAAAGGAAATGTCTTGCATTGCTTAAGGCGAAACAACTGAACGTAAAAACCCCAAATACTGTGCCGGTTCGACTGTCAGGGCGAATAATTACCGGATTTGGTGTAAAGACATTCGCCTGACCCTCATACATTTCCATATAAATAATCAAAGACCCCAAGGAGAATACTCCCGATCAGCAACCCCCAGGCCAGCGGTTTGTCTTCACTGATTTTCAGCATAAACCCGCCGGCCAGGATGCCGGTCACTACGAGAATGTAATAAGGGATCAGAAACTTCAATCCGAACATGACGGCAAAAACCAGCGCGGTGCGGGTAATAACGGGCCAAAGCATTTTCATGGCAATATTTTTTTATCCGGGGTGAAGGTCGGTGTTTTTGTTCAATCCGCAATCCGCAATCCGTCCCGAGGTCTCGGGACAATCCGCAATTTATAAATACCCCTTTGCCTGCAAGCGGAACAGTTCGGCGTATTTTCCGCCTTTGGCCAGCAGTTCCTCATGGCTGCCCAGTTCGAGCAATTGTCCGTGTTCGAGAAAGAGGATGCGGTCGGCCATGCGTACGGTGCTGAAACGGTGGCTGATGAGCACCGCGGCCTTACCTTTCATCAATTCGGCAAAACGCAGGAAAACTTCATGTTCGGCGCGGGCATCGAGCGCGGCGGTCGGTTCGTCGAGGATCACCAGTTGGGCGTCGCGCATGTAGGCCCTGCCGAGCGCTACTTTTTGCCATTGTCCGCCGGAGAGTTCCACGCCGCCGAGAAATCGTTTGCCCAGCATTTGTTCGTATTTTTTTGGCAGGGTTTCCACCACGGAATCGGCCAGGCTTTTTTGGGCGGCCCCTTCGATGCGGGGTTGGTTTTCTTTTTCGGGAATATTGCCCACGGCGATATTTTCACCGGCGGTAAACATAAAACGCACGTAATCCTGAAAAATAATACCGATTTCCCGGCGCAGGTCTTCCGGGTCGTATTCGCGCAGGTCGATCCCGTCGAGCAGTACGCGGCCTTCGGTGGGTTGGTACAGGTTGGCCAGGAGTTTTACGATAGTGGTTTTTCCGGCGCCATTTTCGCCGACTAAAGCGAGTTTTTCGCCGGGTTTCAGGGTGAAGCCGAGGTTTTTCAAAGCCCAGGTGTCGCTGCCCGCGTATTTGAACCCGACATTTTCAAACCGGAAACCCTCGCGGATGGGTCTGGGCACCCGTCGCGTACCGTTGTGTTTTTTGGACAAAGGTTCCAGTTCCAGAAAATCGAACAAATCCTGCAGGTACAATGAGGTCTCTCCAATTCGCGAGAAGCGGCTGACAATGCCCTGCAACAAACCCTGCATCCGGCTGAACGCTCCGGCCAGAAAGGTAAGCGTACCGAGGGTGATCAACCCCAGCACCGTTTGAGCGATCACAAAAATGTATGCCGAGTAATAGGAGGCTGTACCCACGGCCGAAAAAAAACTGCCCCAGGCTGCGCGGCGGAGGGCGAGTTTCTGGTTGGCTAAAAAATACTTGTGGGAAATGATTTTAAAGCGGTCGGCGATGAAATTCTCCATGCCGAAAATTTTGATCTCTTTGGCGGTTTCATTGCTGGCGCCGATATAACGCAGGTAATCGAGTTCGCGGCGTTCGGGCGTCCAGGAGCGGGTGAGTGAGTAGGACTCCTGGTTAAAACGGGTTTCGCCGATAAAAGAAGGAATGACTGCCACCACCAGTATCAGCAGCAACCAGGGGTTGAAGGCCACCAGACCGCCGGCCAGAAATACGACGGTGATCAGATCCTGCGCCTGCGACAACACCATGCTCATCAGGGCCGTACGGCCTGCTGTTTGGGTGCGCGCGCGTTCGAGTTTGTCGTAAAAAGCAGCGTCCTCGAACTGGTACAAATCCAGCGTAGCCGCGTGCCGGATGATCCGTACCGAGGAGTCGTTGTTCACCAGGTCGCCCAGGAGGCTGTCGGTAAGCGTGATAGCCCGACTCAGGAGTGTGGACAATACCGCCAGCCCGAACTCCAGGGCTACCCAAAACCAAACGGGATGCGCCGCCGAGCCGATGTCAATCCCGTTTTGCGCCTCGCCAATCGCTTTTACCACGTGGTCGATAATTTCCTTGCCCACATACAACATCGACAACGGAATACCGGATTGCAGCAGGCGCAGTGCTACGTTCCACAACGTAAGCTTGGGCGAAACGTCCCAAATCATACGGAAAAAACGGGGTACATTGCGCAGGGAATTCAGTTGATCCGAAAATCCGGCGCTCTTTTTCGCTTGAGCCATTTTAAATCCTTTATCCCAGCGTCTTTGTTGCATTTTTTTCTCAGCCACTAAACTATAAACCCGAAAAAAAGTTTCCCTTTGTGTTTCCAACCGCCTTCAAACTCCGAACTTCAAACTTCAAACTTCAAATTTATGCTTTCCAAATCGGTTCAATCCAAACTCAACGATCAGATTCAGAAAGAGGCGATTGCCTCCCGCGCTTACCTGGCCATGGCCACCTGGGCCGAACAACAGGGACTGCCGAACATTGCCAATTATTTTTACAATAGTTCCAACGAGGAACGCGACCACATGTTGCAGCTTTTCCGGTATATCAATGCCAACGGCGGCACGGCAAAACTGGAAGAAAAAGGAGGAAAAGTGAAGGAAAATTTCAAAAACGTGCAGGACGCCTTCAAACACGTGTACGACCTGGAGCACGGCGTCTCGGTCGCCATCAATGAAATAGCTACCTGGTGCCTGCAAAACGGCGAACACGCCACCTATTTTTTCCTGCAACCGTTCGTATTGGAACAACAGGCCGCTGAAAATAAAGTGACCGAAATTCTCACGATCATCGAACGCATGGGATTCGAACCGCGCAACCTGTTCTATCTCGACAAGCAGTTCAAAAAAATTAATGAAACGGGTGCAGGAGAGTGATTAGCTCAACAGTCGCACCAACGCCATTGCCAGCGCGGCATTTTCCTCTTCGGGTGTCAGTTCGCGCAGGAGGGTCAGCGCGCGGGGATTGGGGCCGGATTTGCGTTCAGGGTTGCCGAGCGTAACTGCCGGGCTGTTGCCCAGTAAAAGCGGCGATTGTGTTTCGTCGCCGCGGTCGTCCAGGCGGGCCAGGATGCGGGCGCTTTTACCGGGCGCCAGCAGGTTGCCATCGAGAAACAGACCGAAAGGCTGGCCGTTGAGCCATATTTCCGTTTCCCGGCCTTTTTGCCGCAGTATAAATTCCCGGTCGCTGGTACGAGCCAGGGTTAGCCGCACCTTGCCGGCGTTTTGTGTCACATAACTCAGTACCGGTTCCTGGTATATGGTTGTGATCTGTCCCGACGAAACGGGATCGAACCAACCCGGTTTTTTTTCGTTGATCCGGTTCAGCGACAAAAGGCCCGGCATCTCGTGGTCCCAGGGTACCAGGTTGGCCGACTGTTTCTTCAGCCGCGTCCGCAGCGATTCGAGCAAACGTTTGAACGCTTTGCTTTCGGGATTCCAGGCGATTTGCCCGAAAACCCGCGCGATGAGATAAACCACGCCGACGACAAAAAACGCTACGGTCAACAGTACGGTAAATAGTCCAAAAAGAATTTTCATATCCGATCGGGTATTGCGATGTTTGATGTAAAGATATTTAGCCATTATTTTTGCTTGCCCTGCAAATAAGGCCCCCATAAAAGGATCGGGAGCCGGATTGTTCGGCCAATCTCCGCTTATGATCGAAGAAAGCCGTAAAAAACCGGTACTCCGTCCAAAACGCTGCCTGCTCAATCCTCTCGTATGAAGGTGTTTCAAGTTGCCGACGAAATCACGCTGGTGCACAGTGGCCCGGACTATTTCGGGCGTTTGGTCCGCCTGATCGACGAGGCACGGGAAACCATTCACCTGCAAACATACATTTTTGAAGCCGATGAAACCGGCCAAATGGTGGCCGGGGCGTTGAAGCGTGCCGCCGCGCGGGGAGTCCGGGTTCGCGTTTTGGCCGACGGGATAGGTTCCAACCATTTACCCGGGTCATTTGTTCAGGATCTGCTGTCGGCAGGCGTGGAGTTTCGTTTTTTCAAACATGTGATCTCCTTCTGGAAATGGAGTTTCGGCCGCACCATGCACCATAAAGTTGCCGTCGCAGATGCCTGCCAGGCGCTTGTCGGCGGAATAAATGTCGCCGACAAATACCGCGGAACCGCGGAGACGCCGCCCTGGCTCGATTTCGCCGTATATATCCGGGGCAGTATTTGCGCGCAGCTCTTCGAACTCTGTGAAAGCGTTTTTTTGCGGCAATACTGGAAAAGAGGATATCTGAAGATGCCCTTTAAAAAAAAGACGCCTCCTCCCCCGCGCCCGGAAGGCCTGGTGCGTTTCCGGCAAAACGACTGGATGCGCAGCAGAACCGAAATATTCACCAGTTACCGGCTGGCCCTGAGCAAAGCCCGGCAATCAATGGTCATTGTTGCCAGCTATTTCCTGCCGGGGTACGCCTCGCGGCAGCGCCTGGCGGCAAAGGCCCGCCGCGGCCTGGAAATTAAAATACTGCTCACCGGCCCTTCTGACGTCTACCTGTCCCGCCTGGCCGAACAGCACCTGACAGCCTGGATGGTGCGCAAAGGTATCCGGGTTTTTCGCTGGACCCACTCGGTCATGCACGGCAAAGCACTGCTGGTCGACGAATATTTCGTCAGCCTGGGTTCCTATAACATCAACCGGCTCAGCCAGATACGCAGCATGGAGCTCAATGTCGACATCCTGGATCCCGGTTTTGTCCGGCATTTCAGCCGCTATATCCAGGATTTGTTGCATAACCACTGTGAGGAGATCACCGCCGAAACCCTCGTACCGCTGAACCGGTGGCAGCGCTGGAAGGCTTTTCTGGCCTATCACTTGGTTTATTTTCTAATGCGGTTGTTGTTTCCGCAAAAAAGGAATTAAAAAACGTACATGGTTTGAAAAGCCAGAAAATGCTCGTTGAGCGAATTGGCGTAATTGGTGCCGGGTTTGCCGGGCTCGTACAGGCGGTTGAACGCCCGGTGATACCGGAACGTGACGGCCACGTGCTGGGTCAGATACAAGCTGGCGCCGATCAGAAAACAAAAACTGTTGGCATTCAAGTCCGGAAGCGCGGCGGTAATACCGTTGCCGTTGAAGTCGAACTTGTTTTGATAATTGATCAGCCGCGCGTAGGAAAGTCCCACGTTGAAATGCACCCGGTAATAGTCAGGCTGGTCCGAATCCTGGTTTGCCGCCCAGTCCTTGTAGTGCCATTGTACCGGGACTTCCACATAGTTGAGGGTCGTACTGTATTCGGGGAAAAATTTCGGCTGGTTGCGGCAGCCGCGCTGGGTGAACAACATTTCCACGCTCAGATCCTGTTTTTCCCGCAACCTGGCCATGGCGCGCAGGCCGCCCTGCAAGCCCACTTTATGATAACCGGCCGACTGGTCGCCGTCGATCTGCGATGCCGTTACGCCCGCGATGAGCCCGGCCCGGAACCGTTGCTCACGGCGTTGAGCCTGCATCATGTTTATACCTAAGGCCAAAAACACGAACAAAAAAAGAAAACCCGGCAGCCGCCGCCCGCGAAAAGAAGGGATGAGGTTGTGCATGCGCATAGTGCTATTTTTTGAATACTTTTGCGCGGCCACGTCGTGCCGCTCGCTGCGAAGATATATTGCTTATGCGCTACACTCAAACTACGTTAAAAAAACTGGAAGAGTTGTTCGGAGAACTGGACTACGCGGTCCGTTATGAAAAAGGCACTTTTCAAAGCGGCTATTGTATCGTGGAATCGCGCAAAATAGCCGTCGTAAACAAGTTTTTCGACACGGAAGCCCGGATCAATTGCCTGCTCGAAATCCTGAATAAACTGGAATTCGACCCGGCAACACTCTCGGAAAAATCACGCGAATTGGTCGGAAAATGGCAAAATGACAGTAGCGTTTAAACTTTACCGTGAAACTCACTTTACTCGGTACCGGAACTTCACAGGGCGTGCCCGTCATCGGATGCGATTGCCACGTTTGCCTTTCCAATGACCCCCGCGATAAACGGCTGCGCACCGCCGCCCTGCTCCGGCATGAAGACACGAATATCCTGATCGATACCGGCCCCGACCTGCGGCAGCAAATGTTGCGCGCCGGCGTACGCCACCTCGATGCCATCCTGCTGACCCACGAACATAACGATCACATTATCGGGCTCGACGACGTGCGGCCTTTCAATTTCCGTTCCGGCCACCCCATGTCGGTGTACGCCCTGCCGCGCGTGGCAGCCGATGTGCAAAGGCGGTTTGCGTATATTTTCGGAGAACCTATACCCGGCCTGCCCAGGGTAGAACTGCATACCATCGACGAGAACGACTCGTTTAATATCCGCGGGATAGCGGTTCAACCCATCGGTATCCTGCACGGCCGTCTGCCCATTCTGGGATTCCGGTTTGGCGGTATTGCCTATCTGACCGACGCCAAATCACTGGTACCCGAAGAACTCGCCAAATTGGCCGGCGTCCGCTACCTGGTGATCAATGCCTTGCGACAACGCCCCCATCCCACCCACCTCAACCTGGAAGAAGCCCTGGCTCTCATCGAAACGATCGGTCCGGAAAAAGCCTGGATCACTCATATCAGCCACGAAATGGGCCGCGCCGATGAAATTGCCGGACAATTGCCGCCCGGCGTATGCACCGGTTATGACGGCCTGGAGATCGGCGATTGAAACGTTAAGCCCGCCTGCCCGCATATTCCAGCGTATTACTCTGCGTTCATTGCCCTATATTCGCCCGTCTTATGCGTTTCCGTTTTCCAATCTGGCGTTTGTGCGCCGTTTTGACCGCCGTTTTGGCTGTGCTGTGCGCCGACGCCTGCACCGACGCCACTTCCAGCCCATCCGTACAGGCCCTGCCTTTGCCGGCGGAATTGCGCGACCCCCGTATCCGCGCTTTACTGGCCGATTACGAGCGGTACTTTGCCGACTCCATGCTGCTCACCCAGACGCCGGGCGCCGCCGTTGTCATAGTAAAAGACAGCACCGTCATTTTTCAACGCGGCTACGGGGTTAAAAGCGCCGGTACGGCCGATTCTGTCGATATTAATACCGTTTTCCGGATCGGGTCTTTGTCCAAAGGATTTGCCGGCGTACTCAGCGGTATGCTGGTCGGGGAAGGAAAGTTACACTGGGACGACAGGATAGTGCGATACGTGCCCGAGTTCGCGCTTTCCTCGCCGGGACAAACGCGGGAAATACAATTGCATCACCTGCTCTCGCATACCACCGGCCTGCCATACCACGCCTACACCAACATGATCGAAGCGGGATACGACCTGCGTTCCATCGCTACATTGTTTGCCCGTTTACCGCTGCACGGCAAACCCGGGGAAATTTACAGTTATCAAAATGCCGTTTTCAGCTTAGCAGGCGAGGCGATCCAGGCTGTCGCGGGCAAAACGTACCCACAGGTTTTGACGGAAAAAATCTTCAGGCCGGCGGGTATGAACACCGCTTCTGCCGATTGGGCGAGTATTCACCGGAACCCCAATAAGGCGTTTCCGCACGATTTTACCCAGGCTGGCTGGTTACCCGACACCATTTCCACCCGCTACTACAATGCCGCGCCCGCCGGCGGCGTCAATGCCAGTATCAGCGACATGGGCCAGTGGCTGCGCGTATTGCTGGGCTACCGGCCCGACATTGTGTCTGCGAACACCCTGAACGACGTGTTTCGCCCGGTGATCCGAACCTACCAGGAACGCCGGTACTTCCGCGCCTGGCCGGGCAAAAGGGAAGCCTACTACGCGCTCGGCTGGCGCGTCCTGGTCAACGGGCAGGATACGATCATCTGTCACGGCGGCGCCGTCAACGGTTTCCGCGGCGAAATCGCGATCGACCGGAAAAACGGTATCGCCATCTGCGCCCTGTTCAACGCCGCCACGGATTTACCGGGGCTGTGTATTCCGGCTTTTTTTGAGCGGTACAGGAAATATTTGAAATAGGATAAAGCGCCGTCATCCCATCAGGGTTTTGAGCGCGGCCAGGTTTGCCTCTTCCTCAAAGATAGCCTGAACCGGTATTTTAAAACCCGGAATGGCTATGCTTTCAATCTCCTCGCCGTATTGATGAATTTTGGCCGGAAAGTATTCGTCGCTGCCGGCAGGAAGGATATATTGTTCAACGCGTTGTTTGACCGGATCAACGATCCAATATTCCCGCACGCCATGAGCGGCATAGTCCTGCTTTTTAATGCCCCGGTCCGTTGCCGCCGTTTTTTTGGAAAGAATTTCCACAACAATGTCAAATCATTATCTGTCCAAATTTTTCCAAAAACGCCAGTGTTGCTTGCTCTGAGCCGGTGAAAAGAATTTACCTTGCCTCATGTAAATAGTTCAAGTAGCGCATGAAAAAAAAACTGATCGCATACCTGTTTTACTTTTTGTTCGCGACCGCCCTGATCGCTCAATCCCGGAGTGAATCACGTCTTCATGTACTCAACGCTATTTCCGGCGAAACGGTTTTACGGCTGAATTTGTCCGGCGTCGACCGCATCGCGGTGCAAACACCCCTGGGCCCGGCAGAAATAATCGGTATCGACCAGGGCCTCCCCCTGCTTGAAAAAGGCGCGCCGGATGTGCCGAAATATGCGGCGGCGCTGCAAATTCCCGCCCAGGGCGATATGGCCGTTGAAATCGTGGCCGCCGAATATGACGATTACCCCGGCATCGAAATAGCGCCTTCCAAAGGCAATTTTAACCGCAATGTCAATCCGTCCGACGTGCCATTTGAATACGGAACGGCATATTCGACCGATGCCTTTTTCCCTGGCCGCCTGGCCGCCTTGCAAAAACCTTTTGTGTGGCACGATTCCCGCGGCCAGGCTTTGTGGCTGTTTCCGGTGCAATACAACCCGGTGCAAAAAGTAATGCGGGTGTACCGCGCGATCACCGTGCGGGTATATGCCGCCGGCGGAACGGGTACCAACGAATTGCCCGCGCAAAACCCGCTCCTCAAAAGCCGTGTTTTCGACCAAATGCAACGCCGCCTTTTTGTAAATCCGGCGAAGCGCGTTGAAGCGCGGGGCGGTCCTTTTCAGCCGGAAAAAATGCTCGTCATCGCCCGCGATAACCTGCTCGACGAACTCGAACCCTTGCTGACCTGGAAACGCCAGTCGGGTATCCGCACCGAGGTGGTACCGGTATCAGCCATCGGCGCTTCCGGCTCCCAGGCCGTGTATGATTTCGTAAAAAACTACTACGCCGAACACGGTATTACGTACCTGCTCCTGGTGGGCGACGGCGACGCCATCGAACCGGAAATGCGCGCAGACGGCGACCTGTTCGCCTGCGACAATTGTTTCGGCTACCTCGACGGCGACGATTATTTCCCGGAAGTATTGGTCGGGCGGCTGCACGCTGCCACGCCGGCACAATTGCGCATCATGGTGAACCGAAACCTGGAATATGAGAAATACCCGCCCGTCGCGCCAGTGGAAAACTGGTACGCCACCGGCCTGGCCGCCTGCTCCGACGAAGGCGCCGGCATCGGCGACGATAACCAGGCCGACTGGCAACACGGCAACGAATGGAAAGTCAATCACCTTTCCGACGGATACGAAGAATACTGGGAATTTTATGATGGCTGGCACGGCGACGATTCTCCGACGCCGGGACATTATACGGCCGACAAACCCGGCAATCCCACCGACGGACCGATCGTTGATTTAATGAACGGGCGGGGCGTATCGCTGTTCAACTATACCGGGCACGGCTGGGATGAGGGGCTGTCGAGCGGCAACTTCAGTACCGGCGCCGCGGCCCAACTGCGCAACCGGTACCGCTACCCGATCCTGATCGCCGTGGCCTGCAGCGCCGGCAATTTTACGGGCAACAGCGATTGCCTCGGCGAAGCCTGGCAACGCGCTGGCGACCCTGCCACCGGCGATGCCTGGGGCGGCATAGCCGGTTTTTTCTCCAGCAGCCTGCAAAGCTGGAGCCCGCCCATGGAAGGTCAGGATGGCATGAACCAATACCTGACCGACGCCGACGGCGTGAGCCTTTCCCCAACCCTGTGCGGCATGCTGGCTTACGGCAATGCCAAAATGATCGCCGCCTACGGCAACGCCGGCGAACAAATGGCCGGTTTCTGGAACCCCTTCGCCGAGCCCTCCACCGTGCCCCGTACCCGGCTGCCGAAACCGCTGACGGTGAGCCATGTTGCCTCGACGCCATTTGAAACGACCAGTCTCACCGTGCACTGCCCCGCGGAAGGCGCGCTGGTTAGTCTTTTCTGGCAAAACCAAACATGGGCCGTCGCTCCCGTTGAAAACGGTACGGCTACCCTCGAATTCGAACAACTGAATAACGTCAGCCCGCTGATCGTCACCGTTTCCCAATTCAATTACGTACCCTATCAGGGCGCGATCACGGTGGAACCGGCCGCCCAACCGCTGGTAGCCGCCCAACGATTCGAATTGGACGATGCCACCGGTGGAAACAACAATCAACAAGCCGATTTTGGAGAAAAAATTGCCCTGAAAGTGCGCCTGCAAAACATCGGATCCGGCCTGGCCTCTGGCATTACGGCCACCCTAAACACTGCCGATCCGTTTGTTTCCCTGACAGATAACACCGTCGCGGCAGCCGATCTGCAGGACAACGATTCGGTTACCGTACACTTCCCCATGACCATCAGCGACGAGGCGCCGAATGGGCGGGAAGCGGTTTTCACCCTGACGGTCAGCTGTAATAACGGCGCGAGCCTCAGCGCCACTACCGCCATCCGCTTAAACGCGCCAGTGCTCGAAACGGGCGCCTGGACGATCGACGATTCGGTGGGGGGCAATGGCAACGGCCGCCTCGAAAACGGCGAAACGGCCATATTCCGTATCGCCAACCGCAATACCGGCGGCAGCGACAGCCCCGGCGCCCTGGGCATATTAAGTTCCGATTCCCCCTGGTTAAGCGTCGGCGATGCCGTGACCTTGGGCGAATTGAGCGCCGGCGCCGGCCCGAAGGAGGCCGCATTTCTACTGAACGTTGCCCCCGGCGCGCCCGCGAGTGCCATGACCACCTTACGCTACCGCGTTCAGGCGGGCTTTTATACCGCGGCAACGGAGATTGCGCCGCTGGTCGTCAACCCCTTGCTTGAAACCTTTGAAACGAATAATTTTTACAGTTACTTCTGGCAAATGTCGGGCAATAAACCCTGGCAAACGACCAGTTCCGGCGCCTATTCCGGAAAATATTGCGCGCGATCGGGAACCATCACCCACGGACAACAATCGGGCATGGAAATTCATCTGCTGGTATCAGCCGAAGGTGTGGTTTCATTTGCCCGCCGGGTGAGCAGCGAGGCAGGCTTTGACCGGCTGCGTTTTCTGATAGATGACGTGGAAATGGGCAGCTGGAGCGGAGAAGTGCCTTGGGAAGAGGCGCATTTCCCGGTATCGCCGGGCCAGCACAAACTTGTCTGGATTTATGAAAAAGACGATCTCGCATCCGCCGGCGCCGATCGCGCCTGGGTGGACGAAATTATTCTGCCACCCCACCAGATTGCCGTGCATACAGATATGCCGGCTCCAGGCGCGGGATTGGCAGCGGTTGTAAGCCCCAATCCAACTACCGGCGCCTGCATGCTCCGGTTCGATTTGCCGGAAGAACAACTCCTGGGCATACGCGTTTTGGATGGCCTGGGGCGCACCGTATCCACCGTTTTACCGCCTCAAATCATGTCGCCCGGCCTTCAGGAGTTATTTCTTGACTTGTCTGCCTGCGCATCCGGAGTGTATTGGATTGAAATGGCGGGAGAAAATGCAAGAACTATCTTGCGCATAATACGGGTGAAATAAACAATTTTAATTTTTTTGTATTGAAAATCAATAGATTGCTATTGAAAAATACTAACTATCCCATATCTGGGGGAATAGACGGCGTATCAAAAAAAAAATTTAAAAAAAACTTGCCAAAAAGCTTGCATTTTCAAATTTCTGTGTAAATTTGTGCATTGGTTTTTTGGGGTTTATTAGCCGCTGGCGAGCGCAAGCTTCGCTGGCGGTTTATTTTAAGGGCGTATTTTTATGCACATAGACCCCGATTTGGCGGCTATTTTCCCTAAATATTTAATGCTGTTTTTATTTGAATGCGCTTTGTGCGTATGGGCCTTTTTTTGTCCGGGCACTTTTCAAATTTTAAATCAGGGTTTTCAATTTTGACTTTAATGAACATTTTTAGAGTCAAATTTGAAAATCCTGATTTGAAATTTGAAAAGTCACTGGCGTGACTGCTCGCCAGGCTTCACCTTCACCCTACCTCCACCCTCGCGGGCCGTTCGGCGGTTTCCATCGCGGTGATGGGCAGTTCGACAAAGAAATCAGTGCCTTCATTTTCGCGGGTTTCGAATCGGATGGCGCCATCGAGGGCTTCGACGATTTTGCGGCAAATGGCAAGACCGAGACCGCTCCCCGAAGTTTTGGTGGTAAAATTGGGTTCGAAAACCCGTTGGCGGATTTCCGGCGGAATACCGCCGCCGTTGTCGCTGATCTGTACCACGGCGTGATGGTCCATGCGATAAAGCGATACGCGGATATCGCCCTTCCGGTCGGAAGGAATGGCCTGGATGGCGTTGATGATCAGGTTGTTGAACACCCGGATCAGGTGATTTTTGTCGCCGCTGATGTGGTAGCGATCGGCTGGTATGTGCAAATTCAGGTCTACTTCTTTTTGTTCGCTGAAAAGGTCGTACACGCTCTCCACCACATCGTTGAGCACCATGTCGTGTTTCTGCTGTATGTCGAGATTGGCGAACATGGAGAATTCGGACGCGATTTGCGCCAGCGAATCGATCTGTTCGATCAGGCGGGTAATGGCTTTTTTCAGGTAAGCGGCGGCCTGGGCGGGGTCGTTGGATACACGCTCCAGTTGCTGCATGGAGAGTTTCATGGTGGTCAGCGGGTTTTTGATGTCGTGCGCCACCTGACGCGCCATTTCCCGCCATGCGCTTTCCCGCTCCAGCCGGATGAGTTGAGATTTTTATTCCTCCAGTTTGTCTACCATCCGGTTGTATTTTTCAAT
>CALEYM010000100.1 GCA_937926185.1 uncultured Bacteroidota bacterium
CTTATGCGGGTTCCGCTTCGCTTGAACGGGAATTATACGCCGTCGAACCGACGGCGTTACGGGGGGGCGACGTATGGATAGAAGGCGGTTACCCCGGCCACGCGGTCATCGTGCTGGATGTAGCCGTGCATCCGCAAAGCGGGGAGCGTTTGTTTTTACTGGCCCAAAGCTATATGCCCGCGCAGGAGATACATATACTGAAAAACCCGGCAAACGACGACGACAACCCCTGGTATTCCGTCGACCAAATGGGCGAAAATCTGGAAACGCCGGAGTGGACGTTTGAGAAGGATCAACTGCGCCGGTTCCGGGAGTAAAAACAAAATATTTTCGGGCTATTCCATTATAATTTTACCTTTAACGGCTCAATTTCTTCATCTTTTATCCTTCGTGTCATGGCTAATTGGAGAACTTCCATGTACGCCCAGCTCGTCTATATGATCGGCATGGGCCTTCCCTTTTTGTTAGCGCCCAACTTTATGCTTCCCATGCTGGGACTTGATCCAACCCATGAAATTTGGATACGAATCCTGGGTTTGCTGGTATTGGCGGTCAGCGTTTATTATGCTTCTGCCATAAGCGGGGAGAACATCGCGTTTGCCCGGACATCCGTCCGAGGCCGGCTCGTTTTCTGTGTGGCTCTGACTGGGCTGGCGCTGGTTTATAACCAGTATATTTTCATCCTGTTCGCTGTTTTGGAGGCAGGGTTAGCCGTTTGGACGCACCGTACCCTGCCGGCTCCGGCGTAGATGAAGCCGGGCCTATTCCCGGAACAACACCATCGCGCTCACCGGCGCCACTTTTACCTTATCACCCCGGATGCTGCGAATTCCTTTTTCACTGATCGTTTCCCCGTCCAGAACGGTGGTCCATCTCCCGATCCCATCGGGCAGAGTGAATTCCTGAAGGGCGCCGCTGCCGTTGTACAATACCACGATGTCGCGCCAGGAGTCGCCGTTGGCATGGTCGCTGATCAGGTAAGCCAAAAAGTTGGGATCAGTGGTATCCAGGAAGCGCAGGTGTTTCCGTATCTGTTCCGAAGTGGTCATTCGGAAAGCGGGATGGTTTTTACGCATCTGGATCAGGTTTTTAAAGTAGTCGAACACTTCAGAGTAACGCGCTTTGCGGCTCCAATCCATCTGGTTGACACTGTCGGGCGATTCAAAGGAGTTTTCCACGCCTTTTTTAGTGCGCAGCATTTCCGTGCCGGCGTGCAGAAAGGGTACGCCCTGCGCGGTAAGCACGATGGCGCCGGCGAGTTTTTGCATGCGGATGCGCTCGGATTCGCTGGTTTCGGGCGCAGAAATAGCAAGCCGGTCCCACAGCGCATGGTTGTCGTGACATTCGGCATAAGTAATGGTTTGATACGGCTCGCGGGCCCAGGGGGCTTTGGAGTAATTGACCTGATCGTAGCGCACCTGCGGGTGTTGGGTAGAAGCTACGACCCCGAACTTCAGGCTTTCCTTCAACCCGGGGTTGCCGCTGACAAACCCTTTTTGGGTGGGCGTGAATACGTGGCCTTTAATGGCATCCCGCACGTCGTCGCTGAAAGCAGCGATGCGGTCCAGCTTCCAGGTATTGGCTTTCAGGGCACGCAGGGAGTCGGGCAAGGGGCTGCTGCCGGCCGTCCAGCCTTCGCCATAGATAAAAATGGTGGGGTCGATGGCGTGCAGTTCGGCGCTGATACGGTTCATGGTTTCTATATCGTGAATACCCATCAGGTCGACGCGAAAGCCATCGATGTGGTATTCCTGCACCCAATATTTCATCGATTCGAGCATGAAGCGGCGCATCATGGGCCGTTCGGAGGCGGTTTCGTTGCCGCAGGCGGAGGCGTCGGAATAAGAGCCATCCGGTTTTTGGCGATAGTAATAACCCGGTTCAATGCGGTTGAACACCGATTGGTCGTTGGGGCCGCCGGTATGGTTGTACGCTACGTCCATCACCACACGGATGCCCGCCGCGTGCAGGGCTTGTACCAGTTGTTTGAATTCGCGGATCCGGGTGGCCCCGTCGGCGGGATTGGTGGAATAGCTGCCTTCGGGAACGTTGTAGTTTTCGGGGTCATAGCCCCAGTTGTAGCGGTTATCCTGCAAGCGGCTTTCGTCGATGGAGCGAAAATCGAACACGGGCAACAGGTGCACGTGGGTGACGCCCAGCTCTTTCAGGTGATCCAGACCGGTGCTCAGACCTCCGGAGCTCATCGTACCTGTTTCGGTGAGGCCCAGGTATTTGCCTTTATTGCGAATGCCGGAATTGGGCGCAATGGAGGCGTCGCGCACATGGAGTTCGTAGAGAATGATATCGGTGAAATTTTTTTGAGCCGGTCGTTTGTCCTGCGCCCAGCCGGGCGGGTTGGTAGCAGCCAGGTCGATGATTTGCCCGCGACGGCCATTGGTACCCACTGATTTGGCGTATGGGTCCGGCGTTTCGGCCAACCAGCGCCCGCCGTGTTGCACCTGAACGGTGTAAAAGAGGCCTTTTTGATCGCCTTCGAGCGTGGTTTCCCATACGCCGGCGGCGCCTTTTTTCAGCAATGCCGTTTGTTCCGGCGTCGGGCTTTCTACTCCCGCGAACAGACGCAGGCGCACGGCGGTGGCAGAAGGCGCCCAGAGTTTGAACACGGTACGCCGGGGATTGTAATGCATGCCGAGGTCGTCGCCGGCGTACTCCGGGTAGCCGGCAAACACGCCTGCGGAGGCCGGAGCCGGAGCGCGGCAGGCGAGCAGGGCGATGAGCAGGAGAAGTAACAGTAACAGGAACAATTTACCCGGCATGATACGGTTGAATTTAAGTAGTGGTATAATACTTTCCCTCCTTGCCCAATACCCCCAATCCGAACAAGGCAAAATCATACTTCACGGGGTCTTCAGGGTCAAAGGCGCGCAGGTTTTCAGTAAGTTCCAGTACGGCTTTCCAGTCGGTTTGCGGGCGTTGCAGCAGACCCAGGCGGCGCGCGACGCGTTCCACGTGCACGTCCAGCGGAATGAGCAGTTGAGCGGGTTGAATGTTTTTCCAAATACCGAAATCGACGCCCGCGGCATCGCGCCGCACCATCCAGCGCAGGAACATATTGAGCCGTTTGCAGGAGGAGCCGCGTTCGGGCGTGGCCACGTGTTTGCGGGTGCGTTCGGGCGCCCAGGGGTGGTCGAAAAAATCGCGGTGAAAGCCAATGAGCGCGTTTTCCGCGGTGGCATCGCCGGGGCGCAGGTGACGGGCGAAAGCATCCTCCAGGGAAGCATGGCGGCGGTAGTAGTTTTGGAAAAACTCCAGAAAATACAAGGTGTCGGTGGCCTGGAAGGTGCGGTGTTTGAATTCCAGAAAACGTTTCCGGTCTGTTTCAAGGTGATGGAGCACAAATTCAAAGGGAGCGTCATCCATCAACCGGATCAGCCGTTCCGCGCTTTGGATAATGGTTTTCCGCTGCCCCCATGCCAGGGTGGCCGTCCAGAAGCCCATGATCTCGCGATCCTGAAGCCTGCTGAAGCGATGCGGTATGCTGACCGGGTCGTCGGAGATAAAAGCCGGCGTGTTATATTGCCGCACAGCGGCATCAAGGAAATCGCGCAGAGCGGCAGTGGTTTGCATACCGAAATATCCTGAATGGAGGTTATCGGGCGGATTCCCGATTACCCACAAGTTGACGTTCTTTTTCTTAACATATCAGTATCCACAGACCCCGATACCGGGGTTGCGTTGCGTCGTTCCGTATGCACACTTTAAATATTATTATACACTCAATTC
>CALEYM010000101.1 GCA_937926185.1 uncultured Bacteroidota bacterium
AAAGCGCCGGATCATAGCTGAATATTTTGCCCGCAGAAAAACAGGACGGTTAATTGTTTAAATTTGACGTTTATAATTCAATGATTGTGCCAGCAGCATAACCATTTGAATGATAAATGTTTGTATAAATTTGCCTGGAGAAAAAGTGTTCGGAAACGAACACTTTGTGTTCAAAATCAAACGAATGAAGCATTACGATTTTTTGGTCGTCGGCGCTGGAATTTTTGGCGTTACCGCGGCCGCGGCGCTGTTGAAGCGAAAATACAAGGTGGGCGTTATCGATCCCGGCCCAATCCCGCACCCGCTGGCGGCATCCACCGATATCAGCAAGGTAGTGCGAATGGAATACGGCGCCGACCGGGAATACATGGATATGGTAGCCGAATGTATCGACGGCTGGCATGCCTGGAATGAGCAGTTTGGCGATACGTTGTATCACGAAACCGGATTTTTAATGTTGTGCCGTCAACCGCTTGAAGCCGGTTTGAATCAATTCGAAGCCGCGAGTTACGAAAACCTGCTGCTGAAGGGCTACCACCCTGAACGGCTTGATGCCGGCGCGCTCCGGGCCCGGTTTCCGGCCTTTAATCCGGAGGTATATCCGGAGGCGTTTTTTAACCCGAAAGCCGGTTTTGCCGAATCGGGCAGGGTAGTGCGGGCATTGGCGGAGTATGCCATCCGTTTGGGCGCCGATATCTTCGAAGGACAAACCGCCGGGGCGCTCAAACAATCGGACGCCCGGGTCACCGGCGTGGTTACCCGGGCGGGCACTTATTTCGAGGCGGGCCACACGGTAGTGTGCGCAGGCGTGCACACGCCTTACCTGTTGCCGGAAATATGGCCCAATATGCGGATTACCGGGCACCCGGTCTTTCACCTGAAAGCAAGCCGGCCGGAGTTGTTCGCGACGCCCCGTTTTTCCGTGTTCACAGCCGATATTTCCAACAGCGGCTGGTATGGGTTTCCGCTACACCCCCGTGAAGGGGTGGTTAAAATCGCCAACCACGGTATTGGCGTAGGGTTGCATCCGGAGTTGGACGAGCGGGTGGTCACGGAACAAGATATTCATCAGTTACGGCAATTTCTGCGGGAAAGCCTGCCGGCCCTGGCCAATGACCCCATCGTTTTTACCCGGCGCTGCCTTTACAACGATACCCTCGACGGCCATTTCTGGATCGACAGGCACCCGGCGCTTGAAGGATTGAGCGTTGCAGCGGGCGGGAGCGGTCACGCGTTAAAAATGGCCCCGGTTTTGGGCGACATGATCGCAACGGTGGCAGAGGGAGGCGATCACAAATGGTCGGCCCGGCATCGCTGGCGAAGCCTGGGCAGCCACACGAAGCAGGTGGAGGAAGCCCGCTTCAAACCGCGGTAATCAAACCGGTTGTGTGAGTTTCCGCTGTTTCGCCCATTCTTCTTTTTTAACAAAAATAATAGGGATAAAATCATCGGTCGGTTCGCCGATCAGGTACAGCATCCAGTCCTGATCGTATTCCTTTAAAATGTTCCGGACACATTCCACCCGGCTGATCTTGGGAAGCTCACAGTCCGACCAGTAAAACAGCTCCACGCGGTAATGTACCTGCTGATGTTTACCGTTGATGGTCATTTGGATTTCAATCTCCTGCTTGCCGGGGCCCGACGGGATTGGAATAGCAATGTGTGGCATACCTGGAAATCTTTTATAAATGATTGATTTTTATTCGTTTCGCAAACTGTTCACCGGATTGCTCCATGCTGCCCGCAGGCTTTGAAAACCCACGGTGACAAAAGCGACCAACATAGCCAGCAGCCCTGCCGAAAAAGGCATCCACCAGGCAATATCCGTTCTGTAGGCAAAACCTTCCAGCCAGCGTTGCAAGGCATACCAGGCCAGCGGCGTGGCCAGCAGGAAAGCCAGCAATACCAGTTTTAGAAAATCGACCGACAACAACCTTAAAATGCCCGCCACGGAAGCGCCCAACACTTTTCGAATACCAATTTCCTTGCCGCGCTGGGCAGTAAGGAAGGTGGCCAGACCAAACAACCCCAGACATGCGATGAACAGCGCCAATCCGGTAAACAACAGGATACCTTTTCCGATAACCGCTTCCCTTTCCGATAGTTCAGCCAGGCTTTCGTCCAGAAAATAATAAGAAAACGGTTTGTCCGGCGCTATTTTTGTCCACAGGTTTTCCGCGCTTTGCAGAAAATCCCCGGTTTTTTCGGGCGCTACCCGGGCCACGGCGTAATAATACCGGTCGGGTACGTATTGCAATATGAGAGGCCCAATAGGGTTGTGCAGGGTTTCATAATTAAAGTCGCTGACAACCCCGATCACCTTCAGGTTACCATTGAGTTGGGCGCCGATCGGATCGGCGCCTAATCCGAGCGTTTTCACCGCCATTTCATTCAGGATCACACTGGCCGTATCTGTTGGCATTTCAGCGTTAAAATTCCGGCCCTGTTGCAGCCGCATTTCCAACGTAGGAATAAAGCCCTCATCCACCATGAAAGACTTGACCGAAATTGCCCGCGGCATTTCCGGGGTTTGGTATGTTTTAAAATACATGGTGCTGCCCGCGGGCAAACTGCCGGTCAGGCTGGTGGCTTCCACGCCATTTTGCCGCGCCAGTTCGCGCTGGAATGCCCCGGCTTTTTCGCCAAGCAAATCGACGTTTTCAATGGCGCATATCCCGTCGCGCCGGAATCCCCAATCCCGTTTCTGCATAAAATCCAGTTGCCGGAAAACGCCCAGGCTTCCGATCAGCAGCATCAGCGCGAGCATAAACTGCCCCACTACGAGGGCGCTGCGCAGGCTTTTATTGCCTTGCAGCCCCCACTCGCCCTTCAGGACGGTGGTGGGCCGAATCCGGGACAGGAACAAAGCCGGATAAATGCCGGTCAGGATACTTACCGGCAGGGCAAAAAGGATCATGCCGGCATTCAGCTCGAAGCGATAACGCGTCAGATCGAGCATGGTGGAACCGGTTATTTCTCTAAATGCGGCCAACAACCCCTCTGCTGCCAACAAGCCTACAGCCGCCGCGCCTAACCCGAACATGGCCGATTCCAGCAGTAAATCGCGGATCAGACCACCCCGGCTGATGCCCAGCGTTTTGCGGATACCGATCTCTTTTGCCCGCACGGAGGCCCGCGCTGTCACCAGATTGACGTAATTCACCATAGCGATCAGCAGAATAAAACACCCGATCAGCAGAAAGCCATACACCTTGTCGGGGTCGCCGCCGCCGCCCGTTTCAAAATTCAGCCGGGAATGCAGGTAAACATCCTGAAAAGGCTGGACGATCCATCTGAAACTGCTGTTTCCGCTGAACCATAATTCGAATGAGGTATCGCCGCTATAAAGCGGATAGATTTTATGCTGCAAAATATCATGGAGACTCTTCTCCAGCTCCGTTACCGGGGCGCCGTCGTGGAGGCGCACATAACTGTAGAATGCCGCCGAGTACCAGTCCGGTTGGGCTTTGTTCTGTAATTTGGAATACAAAGGCAGCCATAAATTGCCGTCGAGATGCGAAGCGTGCGGCATGGCGCCCACTACGGCGGTCACCCGGTAATCTTTACCCGTTTCTCCGGCCCTGATCGTCTGGCCGACTGCCGGTTCATCGCCGAAATATTTTTTGGCTAAAGTTTCTGATAGAACCACCTCATCGGCGCTTCGCATTACGGCATCCGGGTTTCCGGAAAGGAAAGGATAGGCGAACATCCTGAAAAACAGGGAATCCACATATAACACGTCCTTCTCTTCAAACGTCCGCTCTCCGATGATGACCTTTTCCGTGCTGTATTTTTTCAACCGCGTTCCATATTCTACGGCTGGGCAATTGGCCATTAATTCGGGCACCAAAGCTTCGGGTCCGCTGGCAAAACCGCCCATGTTCATAAAACTGCAGCCAACGCGGTATGTGCGTTCTCCACCGTCAAAAAAACGGTCTACCCTGAATTCCTGCCATGCAAATAATAAGGCTAAAAATGCGCAGGCAAGCCCCACGCCGAATCCCAACAGATTGAGCGATAAATAACCCGGGTGGCGCAACAGGGCGCGCAGGGCAAACGTAAGGTGGCGTATCCAAGGCATAGACAAATGCAAGGTGGATCAACAGAATTCCTGCCATTGCCACAAACCTTATGCCACTACTTGTAATGTATTGAAAATGAAGGTTTAATGTGAAGTGCCCAAGCCGAGGTGTTCAATTTCGGACAGGCTGATGTGCGGCGGCGAACATTGTTTTGTCATTACGGAGCGTCAATTATATCATCGCGGCCTTTGACCCGACGCGAAGAGCGATTGGGATCAGTAATACTCCAATACCAGTAAAATGGCACGCCGGTCAGCATCAGTACTACGCCAAGGGTCGCCTCGCGCGGATGATTGATACAAGTGATGATGATGAGCGTCGCGCAGAACAGTACAAAAAGGCCCGGCACGATGGGATAGCCCCACACTTTATACGGTCGTTCGGCATCCGGCTCCCGGCGGCGCATAAGAAAAACGCCCAGAGCCGTGGCGCCATAAAAAAAGAAGGCTGCGAAAATGAGCATGTCGGTCAGCTGATCAAAACTGCCGGACAACACGAGCAGACAGGCCCATACGCCCTGTATCCAAAGCGCCGGGTTGGGCGTGTGGTATTTGGGGTGGATTTCCGCCGCCCGGCGGAAGAACAGACCATCTTTAGCCATGGCGTAATATACCCGCGGCGGCATCAGGATCGTGGCATTGGTACAGCCCAGGGTGGTGATCAAAATGACTATCGATATTAAAATAGCCCCTGTGTTGCCGGCAAAATGCCGCACCACGGCCACGGCGGCGATCTCGTTTTGCGTCTGGTGAACGTTAATAATATCGTCGATGGGTAATACGTACAAATAGGTGAAATTAACCACCACGTAAGCGCCGATAATGATGAGCATTCCGGAAAATAAGGCCAGCGGCAGGTTGCGATGCGGATTTTGAATTTCCCCACCGAGAAAACCGACGGTGTTCCAGCCCTCGTAAGCCCAAAATGCGGCCAGCAAAGCGGCAAACATGGCCTTGATGAGATCAAAGTCTGTCCAGTCGCGCGATACGAAATTTACGGATGGCGTGTTGAAGTTGGTGAAGCTTCCCCCGCCGAAAAATAAGCCTGACAGCACGATCAGCGACAATCCCAGTATAACCAGCCGGGTGATCCAGGTGCTGAGCGCCGCCGCGCCTTTCAATCCGCGGGTATTCAAAAACGTCAGCAGCAGGATCAGGACGATGGTGACGCCTTTTACACCCGCGTTTTCAAAAGGCTTGAACACCAGGAATTTTATATTTTCAATGGATTCCGGCAGGTGGGGTAGCGGAATAATGGCATTGAGCGATTGAGTGAACACGTAAGCGATGGAGGATACCGCCGCTGTTTTTATCACGGCAAAAGTGCTCCAACCCCATAGAAAAGCCATAAAACGACCATAAATCCGCCGAAAATACACGTATTCGCCACCGGCGCCAGCCATCATGCCCGCGATCTCGGCATTACTCAGCGCGCCGCACAAACTGATAATGCCTGCCAGAACCCATGCCCACAATACCAGGTCGGGCGACATGAGTTGCTCCGACATGGGCGCTACTTTTTTATAAACCCCCGATCCGATCACCGAACTGACAACGAGAATGGTAGCAGCCCCCAGCGTGAGACTACGGATAAGTTGACCTTGTTGTTTTTCCATTTTGATTTGTTATTGTTGAAACCATCCATGCGGATATTCTCCCAGGGGGGCGAAGTGAAATGCCTCCAGTTGTTTCAGCGTTCGTTGGCGTAGAAAACCCAGGCGCTGGTTAACTAAAACCGGATGCCCTTTGGCGAGCAAAGGTTGATAAAGATTTTGGAAACGGGTGAATTTCAGGGTTTTATGCCGGTGCGTCCGGACATCCAAAATAGCGGCACTGGTCTTGCTCACGCTGGCGATCTCTTCCTGGGCTTCGGTGAGCCAAATATCGCCCAGGGCGTGATTGGCGCGGTAAACCCGGCGGATCTGGGTGAGGGGTAAATGACCAGGAGTATTACCCGTGCCGGCGCGCCAAACGCAAACGAGGCCTTCATCTTCGGCCGGTGGGCGGCTTGGCGTACGAATAGTGTCCAGAATTTCGTCGGCATAGGCGCCGCCGATGTATTCGGCCCTGATTTTCCAGCCGTCAAAATCGGCGGTGCTCACGGGCGGCAGCGGCGTGTCTTCTTCCTGCCAGTGTTGTTTCTCCCAGCGGTGCACGGCCACCCGGGTAGCCCACTGGCTTGACCGCCACATCAGCCAGCGAAAGGCCGTTTCCATCAGTTGAATCTGGGCAAAAGGCCCCCGTACAATAGCCAGCGGTTCTCCGGGCAACAGCAGCATGCCCTCCGGCGCTGCCCATACATTCACCCGCAGGCGCAATCTTTGCAGGTAATTGAGAAAACTTTCGCCAAAAACCGAACGTCCGCGTTCGTCGGTTATCCGCACGAGCCGCTGAATGACTTCGGGCGTAAACCGGAACCGGCGGATATGGTCGGCCAGCAGACCCGCGCCGCAGGCTATGGCAAACGGTTGCCTGGGCCGGTAAACCAGATGGAATAAACTGTCTTCATGATAGGCGCCCGAATGCCAGGATTCCTGTGCCGAATAAGCGGGGCCGAGGTCGGAAAGCCAATCGAAAATATGGGTGGATGCCATGAGACAATGGGTAGTAAGCGCGGTTTTGCCGGGATCAGTGTTGGCGACCAAAAATGACGAAGCCAACGGCAAAGAAAAACATATTACCGCGCAACGCGGGATTTTCGCGTCCCAAATTCAACCACCGATGCCCGACCCGCAGCCGCACGCCCTGGTAGGAATCGGCATCCGAGTCCTCTCCGGCCTTGAATTTCACATCTGCATGGATAGCGGCGCTCAGGTGTGCTCCCTGAAATTTAAAAAAATCGAAATAATCCGGATTTGGATCATCCTCGTCCCCGGCTGGCGGCCGCAGTGTACTGTAACCGCCGCCCACCATCGGAAAAATGCGCAAACGCGGCTGGTTGACCAGGTCATAACCCGTTTCCATTTCCACGCCCCAAAACACGGAAGATTCACCTTTTTCCCAAAAATATCCTTTTGTTTCCACTGCCCGGTCTACTTTCTGTCCACCAATGGGTACTCTTAAACTCAGGTTCCAGCGTTTGCGCCAGTAACTCAGTCCAAAATCGGCGCCGTAAGCCGTGCGGAAATTCCGTTCCAGCATGCCGGACCAATTACCCTGAAAAAAATGAAAATCCAGCGCGAGCGCCCAGTCGCCCGGCGGGCGTATGTTGTACATACGTTTCCGCATGAAACGTTTATACCGCGTTTTGGGATAATTTTGTAAAAAACTGTCCAGCCTGGCATCATATTCACTTGCAGCCGGTTCTTCCGTGCTCAGGCGCAGCAAATAATTCAGGAGCAATGCCGAAAATTCCTTGTCTTCCCCTGGCAAAGATGCCTGCCGGATTTGTTCGAAATACTGTTCACGGTCATTATACATCCGGTTGTCCAGGATATTGAACAGGCTGTCTTCCGGTGGCGGTATTTTCATCCTGTTCGCGTCTTCCCACGCGTTGGTGAAGCGGGCCGTCTCTCCTAAAACGGCATTGTAATCTTTCAACCAGAAATACAATAACCATCGCTCATCCCATTGAAGCGGAAGATAATGGTCGTCCTCCAGAATGCGCAAGGCAAGCAGCCAGTTTTGGACAGCCGCTTCGTCGCTCTCCCGGAAACCCGCGATAAGCGATTGCCGGCCCGCGGCAATCTGTTCCGCCTGGGTGCGGGGGGTGTCGACCTGACCGGCGAGGCTCAGCGGCAAAGAGAAAAACACGCAGATAACAATGCAACGATACATATTCATTTGACTGGAATTGAGTTAAATTTCAATGTTGCCCTGAAAAACCTTTTGAGCCGGGCCGCAAAGCCAAATATCTGTAAAAGAACCGTTCCCCTGTGCCGTAAAGCGCACCATCAGATCGCCGCCTCTGGCCCTGACGGGTATTTCCTGTTTTCCGGGCGATTTTTTGCCGTCAATAAAACTGGCAATGGCCGCGGCCGTCACCCCGGTACCGCAGGCCAGCGTTTCGTCTTCCACACCGCGTTCGTACGTGCGGATCAGCAGGCGCCCTTCTTTTTCCCGGACAAAATTGACGTTAATGCCTTCTTTTTCAAATCGTTCTGAATATCGCACCGCGCGGCCTTCCTGTTTTACATCCAAAATGTCGGTATCCTGCACAAAACGCACATAATGGGGCGAGCCGGTATTCAGAATAAATGTCGGGCAATTGGCAGATTCGACTTCTTCAATAAGGCTCACGTCATTCATTTTTAGTTCCACCCATTCGCCGCCGGGCCCGGTGGAGTAGGGGAGCGCAGCCTGGTGTTCGCCGTCGATGGCCAGAAAGTGGTATATTCCCGCCTTGTTTTGGATGCCAAGGTGTTTAGCAAAAGCGGCGATACAACGGCCGCCGTTGCCGCACATGGTGCTTTCCCGCCCGTCGGCATTAAAATAAACCATTTCAAAATCCAGTGCATCATGGTTTTGCAAGAGGATCAGGCCGTCGGCGCCAATGCCGAAATGGCGGTCGCAGAGAAAAGCGATTTTATGTGTGTCATCCCGACCAAGCGTTTGCTGCTTTCTTTGGTCGATCAAAACGAAGTCATTACCAGCCCCTTGATACTTGTAAAACTGCATTGATTTATTTTTCCGGCAAAAATGCACTGCTAAAAGGTAAAAAAAAGTGTTAAGATTCGTTAAGAGGCATGATTTTTAGAGCGCATATTTGCGTTGTGCCGTACTTTTTGCCGTCAGAATTGTTTATTCAAACTAAAATGTCCTTTACCGCGTTTTCGTGTGCGGCCTTGCCTTAACAACTCCGGTTTAAAATCAACACGTCATGTCTATGAGAAAATATGCCATTCTTTTTTCGGTATCGCTGACGAGTTCCGTTTTAGCGGTCTTTTTGTACCGCCATCTGGAAGGCCCGCGGCGGGTGTTGTGGAGCGAGCCCGAAAATGGAGAGGTGCGATACGCCAGTCTGGTGGATAAATTATTCAACGCGCGTTCGAACAGCGCCTTTTTGTCGTCGGCGCCCACCGATTTTATTCTGGCTGCCGAAGCAGCCACACCCGCTGTGGTCAATATCCGTGCCCTGCTGGAAGCCGGCGACGGTATCTGGGGCGGCAGTTCGCTGACAGGCTCATCGGGATCGGGCGTTATCATGTCGCCCGACGGATATGTCGTCACTAATCATCACGTGGTGGAGAACAGCCGCGACATCAAGGTGACGCTGGCCGACAAGCGCGAGTACAAGGCCAGTATGGTGGGTTCTGACCCCTCTACCGACATTGCTTTGCTGAAAATTGACGAATACGACCTGCCCTTTATGTTATTTGGAAACAGCGATTCCGTTCGGGTCGGCGAATGGGTTTTGGCGGTTGGCAATCCTTTCAACCTGGAAAGCACTGTCACGGCCGGTATTGTGAGCGCCAAAGGCCGGAATATCAATATTTTAGGCGGAGTAACCAGCATTGAATCTTTTATTCAGACCGACGCGGCGGTTAACCCCGGCAACAGCGGCGGCGCCCTGGTGAACACGGCAGGCGAGCTGATCGGGATCAATACGGCGATTATCACGGAATCGGGCAGTTACGAAGGGTATTCTTTTGCAGTACCCTCTAATCTGGTGCAAAAAATCCTGCGCGATCTGCGCGAATTCGGCGAAGTGCAAAGGGCTTTTCTGGGCATAAATATCGAAGATCTCGACAGCGAGGTTGCCCGCGAAATAGGGCTGCCCAATGCCGATGGCGTCCGGGTGACACGGATCAATAAAAACGGCGCGGCGGCAGATGCGGGGCTTAAAGCCGGCGACATCATATTAGGCCTGAATAGCGCCCGGGTAAAACGAACGCCGGAACTGCAGGAGTACATCGGACGTTTCCGCCCCGGCGACCGGATCAACGTAGAATTCTGGCGGGAAGGCAAAAAGTATTCTACCAACGTTTTGCTGAAAGACCTGAATAATTCCACACGGGTTACCGCCAATGTGAAAGGCAACGAACTGGAGGATGCCCTGGGATTTGAATTGCGCGATCTCTCCCGCGAAGAGCAACGCCGCACCCGGGTGCAGGGCGCCATGGTATCCAGCATCCGACGGGGCAGCATCGTCTACGATACGAATATGCAACCCGGGTTTATCATTACCAGTGTCAATGGCAACCGGGTCACCGACATGGCCGAAACCATTGAATGTATCCGGAATGCCTTTAACAGCCTGGTGCTGGACGGCTACTATGAAGGCGAGCCCGACTTATATTCTTACCGGTTTCGCAAACAACAGTAAGGCGCATTAAAAATATATGAATGACAGTTCAGGGCTGTTTATTAGTTATTCCCGGTCTTTTGCTTTTTTTGCGCGGCTTCGTCCTGCAATCGTTTTAACTCGGCTTTTGCTTTCTCGATGTCCGCCTGGACTTGGGTAAGTTGTTGCTGGGCTTGCTGAATTTTCTGGTTTTCGGCGTTCACTTTTTGCGCTGTTTCCGATTTGACCCGGGCCAATTCGGCGGCGCTTTCCGCTTTCAGGTCGGCAATGGTTTTGGCTTCATGCTCCCGTGTTTGTGCAATGTTGGCCGCCGCGTCTTGTTTGGCCTTATACACCGATTCGGACGTTTCTTTCTGGATCGCGGCCATTTCTTCCTGCGATTTTTTCCGGGCGTCTTCCGTTTCAATGGCGTATTGCCGGCGTTTGTCTTCGGCCTCCTTACGGGCGGCAGCCACCTGGGCAGCTGCCTGATTGCGGACGTCTTCCATTTCCTTGCGCGACCGTTCCTGGGCGTCAGACACTTCTTTGGCAAAAGCGGCTTTTTTGTCGTCGGCGTCTTTTTTCGCCTGGGCTATAGTTTCCAGGGCTTGTTGTTTGGCCGCCGCAACCTCCCGGGCGGCGCTTTCTTTTGTACTGGCCACCAGGTTAGCCGATTCTTCTTTGGCTTTGGCCACGGCTTCGGCGCTTTCCTGCCGGATGCGGGCAGCATTTTCCCGGGCGGTTTTGATCTCTTCCGCGGCTTGTTGGTTGGCGTTTGCCACTTCCTGCGCGGCGCGTTCGCGGGCTACTGCCACTTCCGAAGCCAGGCGTTGCCGTTCGCGGGCCGAATTTTCGCGCGCAACGCGTACGCTGTCGGCCTCGGCGGTTTTAATGCCGGCTACGGCTTGTGCGCTTTGACGTTTGGCCTCGGCCACCGCGTTGGCCGATTCCTGTTGGGCCCGCACCTGCGCTTCTTTTGCCGCGGCAATTTCCTGTGCGGCCCTTTCCTTGGCAGCAACGATTTCCTGCGCTGCCTTTTCACGGGTTTTTATCACTTCTTCCGCGGAGGCGGTTGCAGTTTCCGTCTGTTTCTTTTTGGCATCGGCGATGGCTTGTGCGGCTTCGGCCTGAATTTGTTTGATGCGATCGTCGGCGGTGGTTTTGGCGGATGAAACTTCTTCGGCGTATTGTTTTTGAGCCTGGTCGGCCTTGGCATTGGCTTCCACCACTTTGTTGCGGGCTTCTTCCTGGGCCTTGGTCACTTCTACCTGACTGCGGTCGCGGGCTTTCAGCACTTCTTCGGCGCTTTGTTGTTTGATCTTATTTTCCTGTTCGCGGGCAGCTGCGACGGCCTTAGCCAGTTCTTCCTGAATTTTTGCAATTTCTGTTTCTGCCCGCCGGCGCGCGATCAATACATTGGCGGCAATGGAGTCGCGTTCCGCTTTGGCGCGGTTTTGAGCCTCGGCGATGGCTTTTGTCGCCTCATCCTGTACCTGCTGAACGCTTGCAGCGGCGCGCTGGCGACTTTCAGCCACCTCTTTGGCAATATCGAGCTTTTCAGTGGCAGCTTTTTCTTTTTGAGTCGCTACTTCCTGTCGGGTTCGTTCTATTTCGTCTGCCGCGCGTTTTTTAGCGTCTGCCACCTCGAGGGCGCTGACTTCTTTTTGTTTGGCAACACTTTCCCGGATCTCCGCCAGTTCATTTGCGCTGTTTTGTTGCAACAAGGCTTTTTCTTCCGCGGCTTTACGGCGGGATTCAGACAGTTCGTTGGCGAGCCGTTGCTTTTCCAGAACGCTGTTTTCCCGCATTCGGGCTACTTCGTTGGCTGTTTCTTCCTGAATTTTCAGGATTTGTTCGCCGGCTGTTTTTTTGGCGGTAACCACATCTTCTGTGGTCTTTTCTTTCTCCGATTTGGCCCGCTCGCGCGCTTCTGTCACGATCCGGGTATTCTCCTCGCGAATTCGTTTGAGTTCATCATCGGCATTGGTGCGCGAAGTGGCAATTTCGTCGGCATATTGCATCTTGGCCTGATCCAGCTTTTCCTTGATTTTGACCAATTCTTTTGCGGCGTTGTCGCGCGCTTTTTGCACTTCGTCGGCCGAGGTGAGGCGCGCTTTCTGGATATCCTCCGCGGCTTTGCGGCGCTCCTCCTCAACGTTGATAAAGATTTTGGAAACAGCGGAGTCGGCCCGGCTTTTGTTTTGACTGATGAACGCCTGCGTTTCCGCTTTGGTTTTTTCAATTTCGGCCATACTGGTTTTTCTGGCCTCCAGCACCTCGTTGGCGTATTCAAGTTTTTTCTGGTTTGCAGCTTCCCGCGCGGCAGCAACCTCTTGCTGCAATTGCAATTTTATTTGTTCTCCGCGTTCTTTTTCGGCCTTAATTTCGTTGCGCAGGGTTTCTTTAGTGCGCTCCAACTCACTGCGAAGGCTGACCACTTCTTCGTCGCTAACAGGGGCAGAAGTTGTTTTTTTGGGGGGCGTTGTTGTTTTGTTTCCTCCGGCCGCAGTGGTAGTTGTGGTGGTGGACTGCCCCGGTTTTTTGGTTTCTATGGCTGCGCCGGGAGTGTTTTTTACCGCGGCTGTTTCAATTACGTTGCTGAAACAAATGCATAGATTCCTGAATTCACTCTGGCGGTTGGGATTGATGGTAAATTTATATTTCTGCCGGTCGACGAAGTTGACCAGGTTGACGCCGGTGATGGTTGTACTGGAAAGCCAGTTGATCGCTTCGAGGTCGAGTTGAAGGTTGTTTCGATGGGTGGGCACATTTCCGGGTACTACTTCGCCCAGGTTGATGAATTTATAGGCCCTTTCCTTGCCGGTAAAGTCGACAAAGACAACCTGGTCATCCTGGTTGAATTCGATTCCTCCTACCGAGGTCATCCGGGCATAAATACCTTTTTCATCGGTAAAAAACTCGATGCCGTAGTTATAACCGCCTCGTACAACAATGGTTACAAGGTCGGTGCGGACGATCTGGATACCGGAAATTTTCTTGTTTTCCTGAATAATGCCGGAGCAATCCTGGGCCTGGATGGTGGAGCTTATAAGGAGGGTCATTAACAGGGTAGCGTAACGAAGGAAGGGTGTCATGTTACTTATCTGGGCGAATAGGTTGAAAAAACAAATGAACGATGGGGCGGCAATTTAGATTTTTTCTTCGGCAGTTTGGGGCCATAAAGTTTTGTTAAAAATTCCCGAAAAACCAGCATCACTCCGGACGTTTATACAATTTCATCCAGACGCCATAACGGGCAGCGGTTTTTACGGGCTGCCACTCCCGGTCTAATTTATCAAAATCCTCCTCCGAAAAATCGTTAAAAATATTGGAAGCGAGTATGTATTCGTTCCGGTAAAAGTCTTTTTCCACAAATTGCCTTTGATCTCCGTTCAGCAGCAGGTTTTCGCCGGAATTGATATTGGGAAACGCTGTGCCTGTTTTTGGGAATGGGATATTTTCCTGTTCGATAAAATCAATCATTTCACTGCGCAGGCGGTGATACGGCAGGTGAGCGAGGGTGGCGTCCCAGTCCATCGATATGCCGCGCGGGTAAATCCAGCAATTGCCGCTGAACAAACCGGCAAGGAGCAGGATAAGCAAGCCTTTTTTGTGTTGTTCTGTTAAACCGGAGCGGACGATCTGCTGAAAAACAAACCAGTGAAAGATCAAAAACAACGGCAGAAAGTATCGGTGCGCTGAAAGCGTTTTGTAAACGACTGCCGAAGGCGTCAAAAAAAACACGAGGCAAAAAAACAGCAAGAGGATCGATGAAGTGGAGAAATTTACCGGTAACGCATCGTTGCGCATATTTTTTTTGAATAAACCTGCGATCGCCCGCCTGATGCCGGTGCGGGGCGACGCCAGTAGAAATATCAATATCCCCCATTCAAAAAACCGTCCGAAATCCGTCCAGCGCCAAGCTACTATTGCCAGGTTGCGGAGCAGCTCCACACCTTTTGCGGGTTCAAATGCCGGCGCCCAGGGCGAGCCGGCGTGATAGCCGGTCCATCCGGTTGCCTGATGATGCCACCACAGGAACCAGCAGGCAAAAGCGAATCCCGGTAAAAATGTCAGAAAAGAAAATCGCTCCGGCCTGAAGAACAGCCGGGGTTGCCAATGGGCAATCGTTTGCCAGAGAAATAAAGCGGCAGCCGTCATCATGCCGCGCATGCTGACGGTACAAAGGCCCAATATCCCAAGGGCTGCCCATCCGTTCCGGCGGCTGAGCAATCCGTCTGTTGCCAGTAAAAAACAAAAAACCAAAACAATGTCGGGGCTTACCAGCGCGCTTTGTCCGGCCAAAACCGGATCAAAAAATGCCAGCGGAATGAGCCAAAAGGCCCATTGTGGCGCCGCTATTTTGCAGGCGAGCCGGTATAAAAACCAGCATATTCCGCACAAAAAAGGAAACATGGCCCAATGGCTGGTTGGCAGGGATTTCCCGGCTGTAAGCCAAACGGCGGCCAGCCCATAACCAAACACCGGCGGGTGCCCGCTATCGATTTCTGATGGAAGCGCCGTCCACCGGAGGCCATTGTCAAAAAAGTGATGCGCGTGCTTGCTGGCCAGTTGGATGGTATCCCAGAAAAAAGGATCGTTTTGCACATAGAAAGTCCATGCAGCCAGGAGAATAAAAGCGGGTAAGAGTTTTGGCAACGCGCGCAAACGGAATTTTGGCGCAAAGGTCGGATATTCTCAGTGCAAAGTTGAACTGACCAGGCGCAAAAACTCGCTGCGGGTCTCGGCGTTTCTGAATTCGCCCGTAAAAGCCGAAGTAGTGGTGATGCTGTTCTGTTTTTGTACGCCGCGCATCATCATGCACATGTGCTGGGCTTCGATCACAACCGCCACGCCCAGGGGTTGGAGGGTTTCCTGGATCACGTCCCTGATTTCAATGGTCAGGCGTTCCTGCACCTGCAAGCGGCGCGCAAACACGTCCACCACTCTTGGAATTTTGCTCAACCCGACAATATAGCCGTTTGGAATGTAGGCCACGTGCGCTTTCCCGAAAAAGGGCAGCAGGTGATGCTCGCAAAGGGAATACAGCTCTATGTTTTTCACCAATACCATTTCGCTGTAATCCTGCCGGAACATGGCCGACCTCAAAATGGCGACGGGGTCTTGGCCATAACCCTGCGTCAGGAATTGAAAAGCTTTGGCTGCGCGTTCCGGGGTTTTCATCAACCCTTCCCGGTCGATCTGCTCGCCTGTTTGAGACAGAATAGCCTCGTAGTTCAGGCGTAAATTTTCAGTTTGGGCCATAGTATTCCGCGTAAATGGTTTCCGTTTCCCAAAGTTTAAGGGCATGCAACTGGCAAGGATAAGATTCGAGCGCGCGCTCAAGACGTTGCCAGATGAGGATAACAAGGTTCTCCGTGGTTGGTTGCATGCCTTTGGGAATAAAATCCACGTCGAGGTTGAGATTGCTGTGATCCAGGTGATCGGTAACCTCGGTTTTGATAATGACGCTTAATTTTTTTACGTCGATGATAAAACCGGTAACCGGGTCGGGCATGCCTTTTACGGTGACATGCAGCGTGTAGTTGTGTCCGTGCCAATTTTTGTTCGAGCATTTGCCGAATACTTCGACATTCTGCGCTTCCGACCAGTCGTCGACCCACAGTTTGTGGGCGGCATTAAAACGTTCGATTCGGGTAATATAGACCATATATGTACTTAAAACGGGCGCAAAGGTAAGGGTAATGCCGCTTTTATCGCGTCAGAAAAATTTGATTTGAGGTCGTACAAACCATGCTTCATCCCGTACAGTTCCCGGTTTATCTAAAAATCGCAACGGCTGAGCGCAACAGATGTTCTTTTGTCTGCTTTTTTGATCGATTCAGAACATGACAGCCCGGCGACTTATCGATATACTATACGACTTGCTGACCCTGCGGCCGGTATATCATGCGTTGTTTTGGGCAGTTCTGTTCTGCACGATGGTGGTGCTGGGGTACGAACACATCGACGATCTTCCGTTTGTGTTGGGTAACGAAGCGATCAGCCTCGCTTTTCACGCGGTTGTCGTTTATTTCAACCTTTTTTACCTGATTCCCAATTATTTGGCAAAGAACGTCCTTCTTTACCTGAGCTTATTGCTGTTAACCTGTGCGATAGTCACGCCGATTCAAATGCTGGTTTTATACCTGAAGTTTTCGGGTATGCACTATATGCAGGATCAGGTGGTAAGGGAGCAGGGCCTGCTATTTTTGGGTAGTTTTTTTGTAGGCCTGATATCCACCATCCTGCGTGTTATCACCGATTGGTGGCGTTATCAGCGCGAAAAGCAAAAACTGATGACCCAGTCGATCCAGACGGAACTGCGTTTTTTAAAAAGCCAGATCAATCCGCATTTTTTGTTCAATACATTGAATAACCTCTACGCACTTACCCTGAAAAAAAGCGACAAAGCGCCCGATATCGTCCTCAAACTCTCGGAAATCATGCGCTACATGTTGTATGAATGTAACGAAAAGCGGGTATTGCTCACCAAGGAAATTCATTATATTCACAACTACCTTGACCTGGAACGCCTGCGTCAACCAGCGGAAGCAGATATCCGGTTTACCACGGAAGGAAAGATCAGCGAGCAGTTGGTTGCGCCGCTGCTTTTTGTCCCGTTTTTGGAAAACAGTTTCAAACACGGCCTCAACCTGCATGTTCAGGGAGGAGGCTACGTCAGGCTGCATTTGGCGGTTCACGGCGAGGACCTCGAATTTTTTATCGAAAACAGCAAGGCAGAACGCGTACCGCGCCGGGAACACCCCAAAAGCGGTGGTATTGGCCTGGCCAACGTGCGACAGCGGCTCGAACTGCTTTACCCGGGCTGCTACAACCTCATCGTAGAGGATGAACCGCATCGCTATGCCGTCACACTTCAACTACAACTAAACTGAGATAGTTTTGACAAAAAAACGTGTACCTGTATTGTTATTAAAATTGCAAATCAAACAATCGGCCTAAAATTTTGGTATTCAATCCAGAGGGTTTACCTTAGGCCAACTATTTGGAAACGAAAAAACCATTACAAGCCATTGCCCTATGTTAAATGTTTTAATTGTTGACGACGAACCGCTCGCGCTCGATGTACTGGAAACGTATATCGGTCAAATGCCTGAATTGCAATTGGTAAAACGCTGCAGCAATGCTTTGGAGGCCAATGAAGCGCTGAAAATCCACGACATAGACCTGATGTTCCTCGATATTCAGATGCCGCAACTCACGGGGACCGATTTTGTCAAAACACTGACTAAGCCCCCCTTGATCGTTTTTACCACGGCTTACCCCAATTACGCTATCCAGGGTTTCGACCTTAATGCGTTGTATTACCTGCTCAAGCC
>CALEYM010000102.1 GCA_937926185.1 uncultured Bacteroidota bacterium
GGGTAAGAGAGAGCATATCTTAACGCGGCTATCCCCGGCATAGTGTTCCGTTATCTGACGAAGAAATGGATAGTTCGCCTGTGCTGTCTCCGTGCCCGCGGTCGCCGCTCCGAGCGCTTCAAGGTTTTGGCGGTAAAAATCGTTCACTTGCGCGCAGTGCGGAACAACCAGCAACACGACCGATTTTGTGCGTTTGGGAAGGCCGGCAAGGAGCGCGTCCATTTTTCCAAACCAAACCTTCAGGTCTTTTTCCCGGCCGCCAGTGGCCAGGATACTGTTCCGGATCAGGCCGGGTTCGGCCTGAAATATCAATTGCTCCCGCCGGGAATACTGCGCTGCCGAAAATGGGATATCCTGCTTCAACTCCCGGGTTTCAACGGCCACGCCGGTGCGGTGCTTGAGTTGTCCGGCTTTGTAGTTCAGATAGCGCAGGCTAAGGGAATAATCCGACAGAAACCAGTATATCTTTCGGAGCCCGGAAATACGGGGGCTGTCGTACGGCTTTCGAATATCCCAAAGATCATTGCCCACGTAAATTTGATACAGGAGTATATCGGGTGGAAACTTTTCGATCTTGTCCGCGGCGATGATCGAGGCTTCCAGGATACCAGTGCCCGGAACGGCGGCATTGATCACATCCCAGTCGGGCAGGCTGTCGCGCAGGGTGTTGACAAAACTTTCCGGCTGCGCGCTGAAGGAATCGCCGAGCAACAGAATCCGCGATTTTTCCGGCCGGGTGTGCAGAACGCTGTCGGGATTCAGGCCCTTGAGTTCCGCGGCGTAAAAATCGATCCACTGATATCGGAAAGCGAGTTCGAGCAGGGCCCAGGCGGCCAGTATAACATACAGGCCATAGCTCATCCATTTTATGCCTTTTATCAGCAGACGTTTCATTCACTTGTAAATGCAGGCATAAAAGTAGTCTTCAAATCTGACGTATAACCGGTATTTAAAGGAATGATTTATATCCCGTCCAGTGCTTCCTTTAACCGGTTCAACCGCAAGGCAAGTTGCTCCCAGGACATGTCTGTGCGGCTACCATTTTCTATTTCCAGGGTGATGCCTGTGGCCCTTTTAAGGCCTACAAACTCCAACTGCGGCCGAAAACTGTGCGCAGCGCGGTACAGGGCCTCCCGGTCTTCGCCCCGGAGAGCAGTTTCCAATTTATCGATTTCCAGGGGGCATTGTTCCTGAAATTTTTGGAGAAAATGCTGCATCTGTGCTTCATCGCCGTCGCAGAAGTCGCGCAGAAAGCGGAAGTCGAATATGTTATTGTCTTCAGAGGTTATGGGCTGACTTTTCAGGTTTTCAAAACCCGGAGAGTCTCCGGCGGGTGCTTGGGGCAGCCCCAGTACTTCGGCTATTACCCGCGCCAGTTCGCGTGATTTGAAGGGTTTGCCGAGGTGGCGGTTCATGCCCGAGGTCAGGGCGGCTTCAATCTCCTCAGGGGTAGCGGAGGCTGTCAGTGCGATAATCGGAATATCTTTGGAAATGTGCTGCCGGATGTACCGGGTAGCATCTGTGCCGCTCATTTCAGGCATTTGAATGTCCATCAAAATCATATCGAATGGCTGGGAAGCCAGTAAATCCACGGCTTCCCGACCCGTGGCGGCTTCTGCAATTTCAGCGTTTTCGAAGTGCTTGCGAATGGCGCCCGTGGCGATTTCGCGGTTGAGCGCGTTGTCGTCGGCCAGCAGGATACGCAGGGGTTGAGTGAAATACAGGTCGTCGCCGCGAGCGGTTTCGGCGTCCAGATCGGCGGGATCGGCAAGCGGAAGGGCGAGTGTAAAGGAGAAAGCAGCGCCTTGGCCCGGCGTGCTTACCACATGGATATCGGAACCATGCAGACGCACGAGGTCGCGGGCGATGGTGAGGCCCAGACCGGTGCCGCCGAAGCGGGCGGTGGTGTCGTCTCCGGCCTGCTGGAAGCTGTTGAAGATGGTGGCTAGTTTTTCCGGCGGGATGCCAATGCCGGTGTCGGCGACAGAGAAAGTGGCGATTGACGGTTGAGGGTTGAGGGTTGAGGGTTCCAGCCCCTCCGGTATATTGCTTGCCATCCACCGGCTACTGTCCACCGTCAACCGAACTTCGCCCCGTTCCGTGAACTTCACCGCATTTCCGACCAAATTCATCAAAATCTGGTACAAGCGGGTGGGGTCGCCAAGCAAGGCGTGGGGGACATTTTCTTTTACGTCCAGTTTCAGTTCGATGCCTTTGTTTTCGGCGCGCAGGGCCAGGGCGTCGCGCACGTCCGTCGCTACGCGCGCGGGCGAGAAGGGCACGCTGCGGAGTTTTACTTCCCCGGCTTCGAGTTTGCTTAAGTCAAGAATGTCATTAACCACTTCAGCGAGGCGGTCAGTGCTGTGATGAATGGAAGAAAGCCAGCGCCGTTGTTTTTCGGAAAGAGCGGTGTCAAGCAGCAGGTCGGTAAAGCCGGCAATCCCGTGCAGCGGCGTTCGGATTTCGTGGCTCATGTTGGCCAAAAATCGGGATTTGAAGGCCTCGGAGGCTTCGGCGCGGGCACGGGCGGCTTCCACCTCGCGGTTTTTTGCTTCGAGTTGATCGGCAGTTTTTTGTTTGAATCGGAAGCGGTTGTAGAGTAAGAAAGCAATCAGGGCCAGCACGGCAAGGCCGGCAACGAGCGCATAGCGGATGTTGCGTTGACGGGTGAGCTGGGCCTCGATTTCGGCTTCGCGGCGGGCGTTTTTGACTTCGTTGTCGCGGGCGAATTCACCGAAGGCGAGTTGGCGGGTGCTTTGCTGGCGCTCGATCTGTTCCATGTGCTGATAACGCAATTCGCTATATTCCAAGGCCTTGGTATAATTGCCCATTGACTTGTATATTTTGGTCAATAGTTCAGCCGAAGAGGCACTGCCGCGTTTGTTTTTTCCTTGCACAAAAGCCTTGTAGGCAGTATGCGCGTCAATCAGTGCCTGCCGGGTCATACCTGATTCAAATTCACACTCAGCCAGCACTTGAAGTGCAGCCCCACCATAGTGCACGCTCACACTTACAGGCAGCAGCCGAACGCCTTCGCGAGCCAGGGGCAATGCTTTTTCCACTTCGCCGAGATGGAGGTAGCAATTGGCCAACCCATAGGTCTTTTCGGCCAATCTGTTAAACGTGCCGGTAGTGTTTGGTGCATCCGTGATGGCAAGCAAGGACTCCAATGCCCGCCGGTAGTCTTTTTTTTCTGCATAGACCCAACTCAGTTGCGCATAGTGATCGGAGGGGTCCTGACCGGTTTGTTTGGAGGACTCAATGGCTTTTTGCGCATAAATCATGGCGTTTTCATAGTCGCCCAATCTGCTGTAAACACCGCCGAGGTTGTGGAAGACATCCCGCTGCGCATCCAACATTTCACGGGTTGGATATTTTTCGATCAAAGCCAATGCCTCGAAATAATGCCTTGCTGCTTCTGCATATCTTCCGAAATCGTAACATCCGATTCCAAGGCTGTTGTGAAAAAAACCTAACGAAAACGGGTCTTTAATGGAGTGGCTCAAACTGTTTGCCCGATCATAGTTTTTTGCAAAGGCCAGACTGTCGCCCATAGCGGATGCAATGGAGCAAAGGCCGGAGTAGGAGAAGGCCATGTTAGCAGAGTCTTTAAGCCTTTGAAATTGAAGCTCCGAGGCTTCCATAAGTAGTTTTGCTGCTACGGGGTCCTCAAAAAGGAGTGCATTGCCCTTAAAAAAGATCGCCTCCGCCTCCACGGCTTTTTCATAACGGGCATCGCCTGTTTTTCCCGCTATACAACAGCGGTAGAGGCTATCCAATTGAGCAGGTTGGGTATCGTAGGGCGTTTCCTCTGCTCTGAAAATACGCCACAATATCCCCCGCCGCCGCTCCACCTGTTGGCGTGCGCTTGCATTTTTCGGCAAAGGCCGTTTCAGCGAGTCAAGTACGGGGTCGTGGGTTTGCGCGCCGAGGCAAATACCGGAAAAGCCAAAGGCGAAGGCAATCGCCAATCGTTTCATAAGCAGGAAATTTTGGCAAAAGTGAAAAGTATTGCGCGGAAGGGGGCGGCGCAATTTCCCAAAAGGCGCTTTGGTTTTCCCTTTGGTCAAAACCAACTACTCAAAACCGGGAAAACATTTCCAGAAACTCCTCTTTCCGATTCCGTGCCACGCTTACCGTGGCGCCGTCCTCCATCACGAGGTAGCCGCCATCGGCCCGGACGAACTGGCGGATGTGGTTCATATTGATCAGGTGCGACATGTGCACGCGAAAGAAGTCGCGCCCGTTGAGAATTTCCTCCAGCTGGCCCATGGGTTTGGACACCACGAGTTTTCCGCCGTCGGCCATGACCACGATGGTGTACATGCGGTCGCTCTCGCAGCGCACGATGTCGCGGATTTTTTTGAACACGAGGCCATCGGCGGTGGTGAGGGCGATCTTCTCGGGCAGGGCAGCCTTCGGTTGTGCGTTTCCGGACAATTGGCTGACCTGCTCGCGCAGCATGCGGGCGGGGTTGTTTTCGGCGCGGGCGATGGCGGCTAGCAGTTCCTCGCGTCCGATGGGCTTTTGGAGGTAGTCTATGGCGCTGTAACGTATGGCCTTGATGGCGTAATGGTCGTGAGCGGTGGTAAAAATGACCTGGAAGTCGATCGGGTCCACGCGCTCGAGCATTTCGAAGGCGGTCATGTCGCCCAGTTCGATGTCGAGAAAAACGAGATCGGGGCGGTGTGTTTCGATGGCGGCGATGCCCTCCTGCCCCGAGGCTGCATGTGCGAGCAGGTCAATTTTGTCGGTGCAATATTTCGAGAGCAGGAAGCGGAGTTTTTCTGCCGCGTCGGCGCTGTCCTCAATCAGGAGCGTTTTGAACATGTTTGATATGTTTTCAAAAAATACCAACGGGAAAGCGAAGCCTTCCAACGGGAAAGCGAGGCTTTGTCAGTGGTGCACAGCCCGGCATTTTTGTGGCATCAAAGTTAAACACAGCACGCACAACCACTTCACAAAAAATACCTCACAACATGAAAAACGCATCTTTCTTCTGCTTCGCCACGCTGATCCTGTTTTTCGGATATCAAATTTCCGTGAACGCACAGAAAACCGCCACCTGGAAAGGCGGCTTCCCCGGCAAAACCACGGAATGGGCCTGTGCAGCCAATTGGAAAGAAGGTAGCGTACCCGGTGAATTCAGCGATGTGGTTATTCCCGATGTTTCCACGGCAGGCGGATTTCAACCGGTTATCCGCTACGCTGCCGGCGGGGTAAATTCGCTCACGCTTTTATCCGGCGCACAACTTTATATTGAAGTGTCGGGCTCGCTGGAGGTATTTGAATCGTTTGAAATAATAGCCAACGGGAACATTCAAAACAACGGCCAGTTGAACATCCCGAAGGGAGAAACGACCCGCACTGCATTTGAGATGAACCTGATGGCGGGTCATTAATCATGCAGGCAGGTAATTATTCACAGGTAATATTCTACTTTTACCCCCCTTTGGTATTTTATCCTGTTGTCCTTTCACTTGCCTTACCCTGTCACTTTACACATGGAACTCATTATCGAAAACCTTTCGAAAACATACCCCAACGGCGTACAGGCCCTCAACGGCGTTTCCCTCACCATTCCTCAGGGGATGTTCGGCCTGCTCGGGCCCAACGGCGCCGGAAAATCTACCCTGATGCGCACCGTCGCCACCCTGCAGGATGCCAGCGGTGGCAGCATTACGCTGGGCGATCTCGACGTGCTGCGGCAGCACGAGCAGTTGCGGCGCCAGCTGGGCTATCTGCCCCAGGAATTCGGCGTTTATCCGAGAGTGAGCGCCGAAATGATGCTCGACCATATTGCCCGGCTTAAAGGACTGGCCGACAACCGCGAACGTAAACAAGCCGTGGAAGCCTTGCTGCAAAAAGTGAATCTCTGGGACGTCCGCAAGCGCAACCTCGGAACTTATTCCGGCGGCATGAAACAACGCTTCGGCATCGCGCAGGCGCTGCTGGGCAATCCCAAACTGCTCATCGTGGACGAGCCTACCGCCGGCCTCGACCCCGCCGAACGCAACCGCTTTTACAACCTGCTGAGCGAAATCGGTGAAAACACCATCGTCATCCTCAGCACCCACATCGTGGAAGATGTGCAAACCCTGTGCAAACGTTTCGCCATCATCTGCGGCGGCGAAGTGCTGTACGTGGGTACGCCACATGATGCCGTGCGCATGCTCGAAGGGAAAATATGGGCAAAATCAATCCCTAAAGACGAAGTAGACGCCTATCGCGGGCAGTACCAGGTCATTGCCACCAACCTGAGCGAAGGACGGCTGTTTATCCGCACCTTCAGCGAAGAAGACCCCGGAAACGGCTTCACTGCCATGGAACCCTCGCTGGAGGACGTGTATTTCCACGCCATTTCCGCCAAAATGGATTTGATTACCTTATAAACCCTTCCCGCCTCATGTTCTTTTCCGTCTTTCTTTTCGAACTGCAATACCGGCTGCGCAGGCCGGCTACCTATATCTATTTTCTGGTGTTGCTGGCGCTTACGGCGCTCATAATCGGCAACGGCGGCATTGGGGCCAGCGAAAAAGTATTTTACAACGCGCCGGCTATGATCAGCACTTACATGTGCATACTCGGCATTTATTGCGTGCTCATCAGCTCGGCGGTGATGGGCGTGCCGCTTTACCGCGATATCGAACACCAGACGAAAGAATACCTGCTTTCCACACCGGTCTCGCGGGGCGCTTATTTCTGGGGGCGCTTCTGGGGCTCGTTCCTGGTGCTGGTACTCATCAGCACGGGCGCCATCGCCGGGTATATCCTCGGCAGCTGGCTCGGACCGCTGTTCGACTGGTCGAAACCCGAACGTTTCGGCCCCAACGTGTTGGGTTACTACTGGTGGCCTTTCGTCACGATTTTTCTGCCGAGCCTGTTTTTTACCAGCTGCATCTTTTTCGGGCTGGTTTCCTGGACGCGCAACAACCGGGTGTTGTACTCCGCTTCCATCCTGTTATTTATCCTCTATCTGCTGGCCAATTTCCTCGTGCGCGACCTGGAAAAACGCGACCTGGTGGATATGCTCGATCCTTTTGCCCTGAATACCCACACCAACGCCATTAAATACCTAACCCCCGCGGAACAGAACACGCAACTCGTGCCGATACAAGGCAATTTATTGTGGAACAGGGTTTTGTGGACCGGCATAGGCCTGCTGATGATCCTCGGCATCTACGCCCGGTTCAGCATTCAGGGCTTTGTGGCCGAGCGGAGCAGGGGTAAAAAAGCGGCAAAAACGGACGCCGCCGGCATCCCGGCCCGGGCGCCGTTGCCCGCCGTAACCCGGTACTTTTCCCGCCGCCTCAACTGGAATAACCTCTGGAACCTGGGCAAGCTGGAGTTTCGCAACATCATCCGCGATACCTATTTTATCTCCATTATGCTCGGCGCGCTCATTTTCCTGTTTCTCGACGACTGGATCGGCAACCTGCAATATGGGGTGCCCGACCGGCCCCTCACGATGAATATGTTGTTGTTTAAAAACTTTAATTACAACATGTTCGTCTTCATTTTACTCATGTTCTATGCCGGAGAAACGGTGCACCGCGACCGCGCCACCCGTTTTGCCAATATCGGCGACGCGTTGCCGGTGCCGAACTGGGTACAACTGGGTTCCAAATTCCTGGCCATTACCGGAATTTGTGTTATGCTGGCCACCATCCCCATGATTGTCGGGCTCACGGTACAAGTATTGCACGGATTTTTCAACTTCAAGTTTTCTTATTATTTCATCGACCTTTACCTGATCACCTTCTGGGATTACCTCCAGATGGCCCTGCTGGCCTTTTTCGTGCACGCCCTGGTCAATAACAAGTTCCTCGGCCATTTTGCCGGCCTGGGCGTCTGGATCGTGATGTTCGTGCTGCGCAACTTCCTGAATTACAACTACAATCTCGCTTTTTACAGCTTCAAGCCGGACTACCTGATCTCGGATATGAACAACTTCGGGCATTTCGGCGAACCCCTGTTCTGGTACAACCTGTATTGGACGGCTTTCGGTTTTATGCTGCTATTTTTTGCCGCACTCCTTTGGTCGCGCGGCGCGGAACAGCAAGTAAAAACCCGCTGGTATCAGTTCCGGCAGCGATGGAACCCGCGTTTCAGCCTGGGCATGGCAGCGCTGGCCCTGGTATGGCTGGGCAGCGGCGGTTTCATCTATTACAATGTTAGTCACCTGAACCATTACCGGGGGCCCGATGAGCAGAAAAAACTGCAATCGGAATACGAAAAAAAGTATAAAAAATATGAACGCATCCCCCAGCCCAAAGTGACCGACATGATGCTGTACGCCGATATTTTCCCGGATAGCCGGAGCCTGAAAATGCGGACAATCCTGAAAATTCAAAACAAAACCGAGCAGCGCATCGACTCCCTGCACCTGCTTTCTGCCGACGCCCAGCGATACACCCTGCAATTCGACAACCGGACGCTCTCCGTATCAAAATTTGATCTGACGCCGCGACCGGCCCTGACGTTTTTCTACAGCCGGCCGGATACCGCCGGGTACCGCATCTATGCCCTGCCACGCCCCCTGATGCCCGGCGATACGGCGACACTGGAAATCAACACCCTGATCGAAAACCCGGGTTTTGTCAATAACGGCTACCGCCGGGAAATCCTGGAAAACGGCACCTTCACCAGCGGCGGCATCCCCTCCATTGGCTACGACGCCAACAACGAACTGGAAGGCGATGAAGACCGAAAAAAATACAGCCTGCCGGAAAAACCCGACGACCTGCCTCCCCACCGCGACCCATACGGGGTACGTACCCTGCTCTTCAACGATGATGCGGATTTCATCAGCTTCGAGTGTATCGTGAGCACAGTGCCCGATCAGATAGCCGTGGCGCCGGGTTATCTCCAACGCGAGTGGACAAAAGACGGCCGGCGTTATTTCCATTACAAACAGGACAGCAAGATCAACTACTTTTTCAACCTGGTTTCCGCGCGCTACACCGTACTTCGGGATAAATGGACGGCTCCTGATGGTAAACCCGTGAACATAGAAATTTTTTACCACGCCGAACACAGCTACAATCTCGACCGTTTCGTAGCCTCGCTTAAAGACGGGCTCAGCTATTTCCAAACCCATTTCGGCCCTTATCAGTTCCGGCAAATCCGGGTGCTGGAGTTCCCGCGTTACGCGGCATTCGCGCAGTCGTTCCCCAATACCGTTCCCTATTCGGAAGATTTCGGTTGGTACGCCGATTTCAGCGACCCGAACGACTACGATTATGGTTATTACGTGACCGCCCACGAACTGGCGCATCAGTGGTGGGGCCACCAGGTGACGCCTAACTATACGCGGGGGGCCAATCTTATTTCCGAATCTTTGGCCGAATACTCCGCGCTGATGATCGCCAAACAAAAGTATGGCCCCGACAATGTGCAGCGTTTCCTGAAATACGACCTCGACCGATACCTGCGCGGACGGGCAACTGAAAGCAAAAAGGAAAATGTGTTTATCAACTGCAACCGGCCCTACCAGTGGTACCAAAAAGGCAGTATTATCCTGTACGCCTTGCAGGATTATATCGGCGAGGAAAAACTGAACGGCGCCATCCGGGCTTTCCGCGACAGCTTCGGCCTGAAAGAAACCCCGCCTTTTGCCGGCAGCTACGACTTATATCATTTCATTAAAAACGTGGTGCCTGATTCCCTCCAATACTATATGGAAGATTCCTGGGAAAAAATCGCTTTATATGAAAACCGGGTATTAAGCGCAAAAGCCAGGGAATTGGGCGAAAACCGGTACGAAGTTACCTTAAAAGTAAAAGCCCGGAAAATGTATGCCGACGAAAAAGGCAATGAAACCGAGGCTGCGACGACAAACGACTATATCGATATCGGCGTTTTTGCAGAAGACAAAGTAGAACAAAACGGCGCCAAAAGCACCCAACCGCTTTACCTGCAAAAACACCGGCTCCGCAACGGCGAACATACCATTGTGCTGACGGTGACCGGAAAGCCCGTCCGCGCAGGTATTGATCCGTACAATAAACTGATCGACCGGGTGCCGGAAGATAACCGGAAAGAGGTGGAGTGACCTTGGCCACCGCCACTTCAGTATCGGTAAGATGGAATAAAAGTGCCAATGACAAGGTTCAACACGGGAAAAAACCCGCGCCCAGCCGCGTCACCGCCTCCACCAGCACATCGATATCCTCCATGCGGGTACGGTGGTTACAAATCGCCGCGCGCAGGGCATAACGCCCCTGCAACAGCGTGGCCGACACGATGGCTGTGCCTTCTTCCTGTAATTGCATCAGAATCTCCCGGTTCACCGTACGCAGTTCCTCTTCTGTTCGTCCGGGACGGCTATATCGGAAACAAACGATATTCAGCCCGGCCGGGGCCAGCAATTCCAGATCAGGATGTTGCTGCACCCGGGATGCCAGGTAGCGCGCCTGGGCAATGTTCTGCCGGATTAGGACGAGGTAGGCGAATACGCCGTGGGTTTTCATCGACATCCACACCTTCAGCGCCTTGAAGCCGCGCGATAGTTCGACGCCGTAGTTGCCGAAATTGTGCTCGCCGGCCGACAGGCCGCGTTCGTGGCGAAGCAGGTAGTGCGGCGCTTGTTCAAAAGCCTTGCGGTGGGCTTCGGCGTTGCGCACCAGCACGCAGCCGACTTCATAAGGCATGTACATCCATTTGTGCAGATCGAAAGCTACACTGTCGGCCTGTTCGATAGCGCGGAGGTCGTCTTCGTATTCCGGCGTTTTTTTGGCCAGGGCGCCGAAAGCGCCGTCGATGTGAAACCAAAGGTCGTATTTGCGGCTAAGGACCAGCAGTTCGCCGAGCGGATCGATGGCGCCGGTGTTCACCGTGCCGGCGTTGCCCACGATGCAAAAGGGAAAAAATCCGCCGGCCAGGTCGGTTTGAATGGTTTGCTCCAACAGGTCGGTGCGGATGCGGTATTGATGGTCGACGGGTATTTTTCGCAGCGAGGCGGCGCCGATGCCCATGGTTTCTGCCGCGCGCTGGATACAACCGTGGCTTTCGGCGGAGCAATACAACACCATCGGTTTTGATTTTTGCTGAAGTCCGTGACTGCGGGAATACCCCCCCGACTCATGGTGCAAGGCGACTACCAGGGCTGTAAAATTGGCCATCGAAGCGCCGCTGGTAAGCAGGCCCGAGGAAGTATCGGGGTAATCGAGCAATTGTTTGCACCATTTCAGCACCTGCAATTCCACCTGCATGGCGGCGTGTTCGCCCATGCATACGTTGGCATTCATGGCCGCGGCCAGCATTTCCGCGAGGGCGCCCACGGGAGTGCCGCTGCCCATTACCCAACCCCAGAAACGGGGATGGATATTGCCCGTCGGGTATGGCAGGATATGCGTTTTAAATTCGTCGTACACGGCGCCCGGGTCTTGGGGCCGGAAGGGCAGGTCTTCGTCGAGGCGTTCATAGTGCTCTTCCGGCAATGGGCGCCACACGGGTTCCCGGCGGATGTTTTGCAGCAGGTCCAGCATGTCGTCCACCATACGGTGGCCGAGGTGACGCAGGGTTTCCCAGTTTTGGGGGTCGAGTGTGAGGTCGGGTCTGTTTGCCATTTAGATTTTATTGTTTACATTATTTCGACTGAATTCCCGCACCAGGCCAGCATCTGTTTCCAGAGTGGCCGGCAGGCCGGGTCGAAAAATCCGTCGTGGCCTACTTTTTTCAGGCCGATCGCTGCCGGGTCGAGGTGTTGCCAGCGGGGTTGTGCATTGCTGAAATGGCCTAGCAGAGCCGCCACGGCTTTTCGGGCCGAAAACCAGTCGTCGGTGAAACTGTAGGCCAGCAGGGGGATTTTCATTTTGCGGTAATTATTGTCGGGAAACACGTCGAACAAGCCGTTGGGGCGGTTGCACCAGTTGGACAGTTCCAGGATAACGCCCCGGGGCATGTCGTTGAGAAACCGCAGGCGTTTGCCGGGGAAAAAACCATACCACCATACGATCAGCGGGGTCAGCAGTTTCATCAGCAGGATGCGCAGTTGGCTGCGGTGCGGCCACAGGCGCCAACACGACAGGGCGCTGCTCACCAATACTATCCGGTGTATGTATTCGCCGGCGGGGGCTATGCCGGCGATTTCGCCGCTGATGCAATGGCCAACGAAGACAATTTCCAGTTTGGGAAAGGTATTGTGGGCATAGCGCAACACGGCATCGAGGTCCTGGTTGGCCCACTGGCGCAGGGTTGCCTGAAAGTCTTTCATGCGATGGCCGTTGTCCGAATATCCGATACCGCGGTAGTCGAACGTGATCACTGCGCATCCCTGTTCGGCACAATATTCCGCAAATGTCCGGTAGCGCGCCTGTTCCACGCCAGCGCCCGGACCCACCACCACTACCTGCCGGGGCGTGCCATCGGGTGGCAGATACTGGGTGAGGCGAATGAAATGCCCGTCCCGGGTGCGTATGTTTGTTGTTGGCGGAATCATGGGGCAAACATGCGCCAACTTAAGCGGAACCGGAGGAGGATTTGATTGGTTGGGCGGACTTCTTGAGTGATTTGCGCTCTGCAGCAGGGTGGTTTTCAGGCCAATTCCCGCAACAGGGCATCCTTCCGGCTTTTCGACACCGGAATTTTCATTTTATTTTCCATGATCAAATAACCGCCGTCGCCGCGGATGTATTCGCGCACGCGGGCCAGATTGATCAGGTGCGAGTGGTGTGGCCGGAAGAACTGAAAAGGAAGCAGCATGTCCTCGAAATCTTTCAGCGTCCGGGAGATCACGCGTTTGCGGCCGTCGGTGGTATATACCTCGGTGTAATTGCTGCTGGAAGTGCACACGACAATATCGGCGGGGTCCACGAACTCGATGCTTTCCTTCGACGCGAGGGCCACACGGCCGGGTTTGCCCTTGCGCTCGGCCTGCACGTTGTGCAGCAGGCCTTCCACCTGTTCGGCAGGCACGCTGCGGCGCGTTTTGTTGAGGTGTTTTTCCACGGCTTCGCGCAGTTCCTTGTTTTGCACCGGCTTCAGCAGATAGTCCAACGCGCTGAATTTGACCGCCTGGATACCGAAATTATCATAGGCCGTGGTAAATACCACGTCGAACGGCAGCGGGGCGCCGATCTCCTCCAGCACGTCGAAGCCGTTGAGCCGGGGCATCTCGATGTCGAGAAAGAGGATGTCGCAGCCGTGTGCGCGCAAATACTGCACCCCTTCTGTCGGACTGTCGAATGAAGCGGCCACTTCCACCTCCGGGCAATAGTTTTCTATTTTCCAGCGCAGGGTTTCTATGCTGTGGAGTTCGTCGTCGATGATAATTGCTTTGATCATAACATTCAGGCTTCTGGTTTGAGGGTAATCGTTAGCCTTCAAACCTCTAGATAGGTACCGTCAGCACCACTTTTGTTCCGGCGGGCGCCCCGGCATCGTCGTACAGGTCAAAAACGTCCACTTTTGTATTGGCGTCGTATAATTTATTAATAATCTCTATGCGGTCTTCCGTTATTTTCATGCCTACCGATTGCGTTTTTTTCCGGGCATGCCGGGCGCCGAGCTCCATGGCTTTAGCCCTGCCCACGCCGTTGTCCTCCACGGTAATTGTCAGACAATCGTCTTTGTGTTCGACGCGCAGGATAACCTTCCTCAAGCCGTCTTCCTTATACATCAATCCGTGCCAGATGGCGTTTTCAATGTATGGCTGGATGAGCATGGGAGGGATATTGACAGCAGCAGTATCCAGGGATTTGTCTACTATTATTTCGTACTGAAATTTATCCCGAAACCGCAGGCTTTCCATTTGCAGATATAGTTCGAGCGCTTCCAGTTCATCTTTGAGATTGATATAATTACTGCGTGAATTATTGAGGATCAGACGGATCAGGCGGGCGAAGTTGTTCAGGTATTCCGACGCTTTTTTCGACTCGTTTCGGATGATATAACTGTCAATCGAATTGAGGCTGTTGAACAGAAAGTGCGGATTCATCTGTGCCAGCAGGGCGCTCATTTCAACGTTCGCCAGTTTTTTCTCAAACTCGGTGCGCACGCGTTCCTGCCGGCGGATCTGCAGTACGCGATACCGGTAGAGCGCATAGCCGGCAGACAACAATGCCAGCAGGGCGAGTATCCGGAACCACCAGGTGGCCCACCAGGCCGTGTCCACCCACACCGGCATTTCCAATACCGTGTCGCTCCACACGCCTTCGTTATTGGCCACCTGTACCTCGAATACGTATTCGCCGCCCGGCACGTTGGTATAATTGGCATGGCGGCGCTCTCCGGCCTCCTGCCAGTCTTCAAAATCGCGCAGCCGGTAGCGGAAGCGGCATTTATTGCCCAGGGTGTAAGCTTTGGCGGAAAAATCGACAGAGAAGAAGTTTTCCCAGTAGCGCAGGCGAAGCCCGGGTTTTCCGTCTGTTTCCGGAATAGCCGGAAGCGGTTTGCCTTGCACCCGGATGGATTCTACATACGGCTGGGGTAGTTCCGCATTACGACGCAACGTTTTAGGATTGAAAAAAACAATTTGGTTGCGGCCACCCAATACGAATTGACCGTTGGGCAAATACAACATGTTATAAAATTCAGGCGGTATGGCGCCATATTCAAAGCTGATAATATTTACGCTGTGATCATCTGCCCGTATCTGCAGCAGTTCTTTTTGCGTGTATCCCCAAATATCGCCATTTCCGTCGGCGGCAAGTCCATATATCTCGCCCAGGCCGTAGGCGGCGCGCAGATTAATTTTTTTGACCAAACCGGATTCCGGGCGGGCGGATTCCGCATAGCCTACCCACCCGTCTTTGTCACTCACCCAAATCCGGCCGAACCGGTCTTCTACAAAACCGTTAAGGTCTGTAAAAGTATTGGCAGGGTTCTTTGAATACAGGAAATTCAGCACCGTGTCCCGTAACGGCAGATAAACGCCCAGTCCATCTTCCCGTCGAATCCACATTTGCCCCCGGCTGTCTTCAAAGATATCGCGTACCACCAGGTTTGCAGGCGGGGTGCCCGGCGGCATCAGTTCCTGCTGAAAGGTACGGACGCTGTTGGATTTGGGATTCCAGCAAAGCAGACCGTATGTTTCCGCGGAAAGCCAGAGCCGCCCCCTTTGGTCCCAGCGCACATCGTCGCAGTGAATAAAGGAAAAATCGGGCTGGAATGACAGTAAACTCAACTTGCGCCGCTTGGGGTCATAAGAGAACAAGCCGTTTTCCGTAGATATGGTGAAAGTGCCGTCAGGGGCCAGCGCCAGACCACGCGCGCCCCAGACTTCGGGTAATTGCACACCGGGCACTTTCGGCACGATACGAACCCAGTCGCGGGTTTTGAGGTTAAAATGATATATCCCGGTTTCGCCGCGGGGAACGATCAGCAGTTCGTCAGATTCGGGAACAGGCAACAAATAATAGGTAAAAGACCAGCCTGGCGCGTGCAGGTTTTCATAATTATGCACGGTGAATTGCTGGAGCGTAGGATCGAATATGTGCAAGCCGTTAAAAGCGGGAAACCAAACCCGTTGTGCCTCATCAATAAAGGTAATGCCATAAAAACGTCCTTCGGGTATGTTGTTCTTCCGCCAGAACGTTACTTCCCGCTTCTGTGTGTCGTACAGCGCCAAACCGTGCCCCGTTGTGATCCAGATTTCAGCAGCGTTTTTGCGCAGGAAGCCTTGTGTCCCGTAGTTTAAAATCTCGCTTCCCATACCTGGTTTGACCTGCAAGGGCAGGAAGGCGCCATCAACGGGGTTATAAATATGAATACCGGAGCGCCAGCTGCCGCAAAAAAGCCTGCCGTCGTCGTGACTGTACAAACGCCGGAATGCATTGGCGCCTATTTCCTCATCCGGTGAAGACATCGGAAAATGAAGCCACTTCACCCCGCCCGTAATGCGGTTGATCTCCTGCAACCCGACGGGAGTACCTGCATAAATAATGGAGTCATTGGCATTGGAGGCGGTAATACTCAGTATGCGCAAAGCCCCATCGTTGCCCCTGGCAAAACGGTTCAGCGCGGCACTGTCGTTCAAGGTATAATATTGGAAATCATCACTTTCGGGGCGATATTTTACCACGCCTAAAAACGTGGTACCCAACCACAGTTCGCCGCGGGGATCCAGGTAAAGTATTCCTACCTGCCGGCGCGGCGCTCTCCGTACCGGCCTGACGACGCCGTGTCCATCCAATTGAAAATGCCTGAATCTTTCGGTTTGAGGGTTAAAAACGGAAATGCCCATAGAGGTGGCCACCCAAATTTCACCCCGGTAAGGCTGAACGGCGTGAATCGCGTTATCGAAAAGCGAGGTAGAGTCGTCGGGGTCATTTTTATATATTCGAAAATGGCTGCCATCAAAACGGCATAAGCCTTCCTGTGTGCCGATCCAGATAAAACCCCGTTCATCCTGGTTGACAGGACCTATCGAATTGGTTGGCAGCCCTTCTTTTTTCTCCAACAGCGTCGATTGCTCAAAAAGCAGCTGAGCATGGCCGGCAGGCAGCCAAATCCAAAGCAAGATGGCAAAAAGAAGAACCGGTTCGCGATACATGACAGAACAGTAAGACCGGCAAAATAAAACAATCCGGCGAATAAATTCTGTTTTGCTTGCTTGGTTAGCCGGTTTTCCTGTGCCATCGGGCGGTTTTCTTGAGCGCCCGCCGCGGAGCAGGCGTCATGCACCCTGAATAAACCCGCAATCAACAAACCATGCCAGCTGCGCGGGGAGAGCGGCAGCAGAATCATCTGCCCGCGGCAGGCTTGTCATACTCCCGTACTCTTGTGGCGTCAATCGGATCGTTAAGCGTCATTAAGCAATCATTTCCTTCATCATTCATAAACTAAAAATCCTTATGAAAAAGACGTTGTTTCTGCTGTATGGGATCGTGTCGTATTTCGCATTCTTCGGCACCATCCTTTACGCCATCGGGTTTACCGGCAACCTGCTGGTACCGAAAAGCATCGACGGCATTCCGGAAGTACCGCTCTGGCAGGCTATCGGGATCAACACGGCGTTCCTCCTGCTTTTCGCCGTACAACACAGCACCATGGCGCGCCCGGCGTTTAAACGCTGGTGGACGCAGTACGTGCCCAAACCCATCGAACGCAGCACTTTTGTGCTCATTACCAGCATTATTTTGTCCAGCATGTTTGCCTTCTGGCAACCTATGGGCGGTGTGGTATGGCAAATCGAAAACGAAACGGTTAAAGTGGTTTTGCTGGCATTGTTCCTGCTCGGTTGGGCCATCGTATTTCTGGCCACCTTCCTGATCAACCACTTTGACCTGTTCGGCCTGCGCCAGGTATGGCTGTATTTCCGCGGAAAAGAATACACCCACCTGCCGTTCCGGGTGCCGTTCCTGTACAAATATGTGCGTCATCCGCTGTACCTGGGCTTCCTGATCGCCTTCTGGTCGACGCCGGTGATGACCGTTACGCACCTGCTGTTCGCCCTGGCTACCACGGGGTACATCCTGACCGCCATCCAACTGGAAGAGCGCGACCTCATCGCCCACTTCGGCCAGCGTTACCGCGACTACCGCAAACAAGTACCCATGATACTCCCCATTGGAACCAAAAAACCAAGTGAATCTATAGAGTATAATGTGAGTGAACAGAAATAATCCAAATAAATCCCAGGCCAAACGGCTGCGCCGGAAAAGCCGGCGCGGCCGTTTTTTTAACACT
>CALEYM010000103.1 GCA_937926185.1 uncultured Bacteroidota bacterium
GTTATCTTATTAAAAATAATTTTAATGAAATTTTATTTTACCCTGTTTTCCGCAGTCTCCTTTTGTTTTTTATTCCATTCTGAGAGCAGTGCGCAATGCAATACATCGCCTTGTATCATTCCCATACCCTCGGTCAACGCACAGGACGCCTGCGTACTGCCGTATCCGGAAGCCCTGGATTGTTATTACGGCACCACGACACCCGACGCCCCGGTATCTTTTCCGCCCTCATGGTGTACGGTCATCAACAATAATCACTTTTTTGCCTTCACGGCCACCGGCCCTACCGCCACTTTCAGTATTTCCACATTTGGCTGCGCCCAGGGAAATGGTATTCAGGCAGCGGTGTTGTCCACGGCCGATTGCATCAACTTTCAATTTGTTTCGGCTTGTCTGGGGAACATAGCCTCCGGAACAACCCAGACCCTGACTGCCACCGGCCTGACCCCCGGCGAAGTGTATTATCTCTGCATCGACGGAAGCGCGGGCGCGATATGCGACTACGCCATCAACGGATCGGTACCCGACGTGATTCCCGGCCCGATCGACCCCTGTATTCCCTCCTCGCCGACAACATCTTATTCGACCGCCGCGGTTTCAACCTGGTATATCGACCCTCCGGGCGCCGGCAACATCCTGGGCAACCCGGTCAGCAACATGATCAACGTGCAATGGTTGCAACCCGGCCCGGCCCAGGTGTGTGCGCAAAACGTCACTTGCCCGGATGCCCCGACCGATTGTGTCGATGTGATCGTCGGAGAAGACACCCAATCGACGGAAACAGTAGATCTGTGCCAGGGGAAAACGACTACCTGTGCCGGCCGGACTTTTTCGGCGCCCGGTACATTTCCCGTGACCCTGAGCACCTATACCGGCTGCGACAGTGTGGTGAGCTGCATCGTAAATCTTATCCCCAAAATCATGACCCTCGAAAACCACTATATGTGCCAGGGGGACGTTGTGAGTTGCGCAGGCCAGGAATTTTCCGGCCCGGGCACCTTCCCGGTTACACTGACCAACTACCAGGGATGCGACAGCGTGGTCAGCTGCAAAATCAACCTGGTGCCTACCTACAATTCTCCGCTGAAAAATGTCAATTTTTGCGGCCCGGCCGATTATGTGGTCTGCGACAATACTTTTAGCAGTTCCGGTATCTACTCCGAAATCTGTCAAGGTTACCTGGGCTGCGACAGCGTGGTGAACATCAATCTGGCCATCATGCAGCCCGTGGCGGGTATCGACCCGCCCCCGGTACTGGGCTGCGGATCCAATTCGACCATTACACTCACCAGCACGTCCTCTAACCAGAACGACGCCCCGGGAGGCATTACCCAATATTTCTGGACCGGCCCCGGGATCGTAGGGCCAAATAATCAGCCAACCGTGCAGGTCAATAAAGCCGGCGACTATTGCCTCCGGCTGACACATACCCGCGGCGGCGTGTTTTGCCACGACTCCACCTGCGTCACGGTATTGCCCAATACGGCCGTACCGCAAAGGCCACAATTGGCCGGCGTACAAATCGCCTGCGAAGGAGATTCGCTCAGCTACACCGTTACCCCTGTCGGAACCCCTTTACCCACGTCTTACGGATGGTCGATACCCAATAATATTCCTTTCACACAGATCAACCCCACCACGATCCAGATTGCCTGGAATAATACTGCCGGCGGTCAGTTGTGCGTCACGGCAAACAACGACTGCGGCTCCTCCCTGCCCGCCTGCCTGCCCATCACCGTCAACCCGCAACCCATACCACCCCAACTGGCCGGCCCCGACACGGTTTGCAGCAACGGCGGATCATACCTGTACCATTTTCCGAATCAACAGGCCGGAACAACCTATGATTGGACCGTCCCGTCAGGCGCCGTTCTCACCGGTTCGGGCGACAGCATTAGCGTAGACTTTACCAACGCCGTTTCAGGACAGGTTTGTGTCAGCGCCCAGAACTCCTGCGGCAACGCCGGCCCCGTTTGCCGGTCCGTCCAGGTTAAACCCCAACCCGCGGCTGACCTGTCGGGAACGCCCCAAATTTGCACCGGCGAATCGGTCTCCCTCGCGTTCTCGCTTTCAGGCAACGGCCCGTTCGACGTCGTATGGACAGACGGCGCCCAAAATTTTGTCCTCAACGATATTTCCAACGGACATACGGTCACCGTTAATCCCACCCAACACACCACTTACCGCCTGCTCAGTATTGGCGATCAGGGCACGCCCACCTGTTCATCCATATCCACCGACAGCGTGTCTGTTTCGGTGTGGCCGCTGGCGCAAACCAACCAGGCATTCCAAATCTGCCAGGGCAAAACCATGTTGCTGGGCGGAGCGCAACAAGGCGTCTCGGGCGTGTATTACGACTCGCTGGCCACCGTACACGGCTGCGACAGCGTGGTGATCAGCACACTGACCGTATTTGCGGCAGATACCATTTTAATTGAACAAAACACCTGCGACCCGGCCCTCGCCGGCACTTTTGTGCAAGACCTGAGTAATCAGGCCGGTTGCGACAGCACCGTGACCACCGTCGTCACCCTCTTGCCCAGCAACATTATTGAAATTTTTGACACCAGCTGCGACCCGGCCAGCGTAGGTGTTTTCGTACAAAATCTGACCAATCAATACGGCTGCGACAGTACCGTCACCACTACCATCACGTACCTGGATTCCGATACCACTTACCTGAGCGCCACCACTTGCAATACCAGCGCGGTAGGGGTGTTTACCCAAAACCTCACGGCCCTCGACGGCTGCGACAGCCTGGTGATCACCACCGTTTCGTTTATCCCGCTGGATACAACCTACCTGACCGCGACGAATTGCGATCCGGCAGCCGCGGGCGCCTTTTACCAAACCCTGGTCACCGCCGGCGGCTGCGACAGCATACTGGCCACCACCGTCACCCTCCTGCCCAGCGACACCACCCTGCTCAGCGCGGCGGACTGCGACCCGGCAAACGTCGGCACTTTCGTGCAAAACCTGAGCAACCAATACGGCTGCGACAGCACCGTAATTACCACCGTTGATCTGCTGCCCAGCGATATAACCCAACTGACCGCCGCCGATTGCGACCCGGCCAACGTGGGTACTTTCGTGCAAAACCTGAGCAACCGCTTCGGCTGCGACAGCACCGTGATCACCACCGTTTCATTGTTACCCAGCAATACCACCCAACTCACCGGGACAGATTGCAACCCCGCAAACGTGGGTACCTTTGTGGAAAACCTGACCAACCAGTTCGGCTGCGATAGTATCGTGACTACGGTCATTACACTGGTATACAACGATACGACTTACCTGACAGATCAGAGCTGCAACCCGAGTCAGGTGGGTACCTTCCCGCAGATATTAAACGACGTTGCCGGCTGCGACAGCGTCGTGGTAACCACCGTATCGTTTTTCCAGATTGATACGACATATCTGACCGCATCCACCTGCGACCCGGCCGCTGCGGGTATTTTTTCGCAAACCCTGCTGACAGCAGCGGGCTGCGACAGTGCCATTGTCACCGACGTGGCCTTGCTTCCCAGCAACCAAACAGCCATTCAATCGACTACCTGCGATCCTTCGGCTGCCGGTGTATTCACCCATCCGCTGGTCAATCAGTACGGCTGCGACAGTATCGTGACGGAAACAGTGACCCTGCTGCCCAGCAGTGCCACGACGCTCACCTTCACCACCTGCGAGCAGGCAGAAGTGGGGACGACAGTGCAAACCCTTGTCAATCAGTACGGTTGCGACAGCGTAGTGACGACCATTACCACCCTGCGACCCATCGAGGCGTGCAGTGTGGCGGCCACGCTGGCCGGCTCCGACATCCCCTGCGGCTCCAATACCGGTTCATTGACGCTTTCCGTTACGCTGGGGCTGCCGCCTTATACTTATACCGTGCTTTCCGGCAATACGCCGGTTGCTTCGGGTTCGGTGACAAGCAACAACACCCTGCAAGCCATACCCGGGTTAAGCGCCGGGAATTATACCGTGGTGATCACAGCCTCCACCGGCTACACGACCACCGCCCAGGCGACCATCGTGCAACTGGTTCCTCCAGTATTGACAACCAAGGTCAGTTCCGATTTCAGCGGTTTTGCCATCAGTTGCACCGGCGCGGCCGACGGCAGCGCGCTGGCTACAGCCACCGGCGGCAAACAACCCTTCAGTTTTGCCTGGTCGAACGGCGCCACCACTGCCCAAACCGGCAACCTCGTAGCCGGCGCTTATTCCGTTACCGTCACCGACGCCAACAACTGTACGGCCGCGGGCAGCGTACTGCTGGATGAGCCGCAGCCCATGCAATTGGCCTTCACCGTAAACAACCCGAACTGCTTCGGGCAAAAACACGGAACGATCATCGCCTCGGCCAGCGGCGGCGCCCTACCCTACCGATTCTCCCTGAACGACGGAGCATTTCAGGGCAACAATGTTTTCCTGGGACTCGACGCCGGTTCTTACACTGTGATAGCACAGGACGCCAACGGCTGCGAAACGGAAGAGATCATCCTCGTCAACGCACCCGTACTGGTGGACGTGGAACTGGGCGACAACATTAAAATTTCGCTCGGCGACAACGCCACCCTCGAAGCCGTGGTGAACGTGCCCTTCGACAGCCTGACCTCCGTCGTATGGACGCCGCTGGACTCCCTGTCAGAATGTCCGGAATGTCTGACCCAAACCGTGGCGCCGCTCATCAGCACCACCTACTCCATCAGCGTGCAGGCCAGCAACGGTTGCCGCGACGACGACAAGGTGACCGTGATCGTCGACCGCCGCCGCCACATCTACGTGCCCAATATCTTTTCGCCCAACGGCGACGGTATCAACGACATATTTTCCGTATTCCCCAAACCCAATACCGTGCGCTCGATCAAAACCTTCCAGGTGTTCGACCGCTGGGGCGAACTGGTGTATACCGCCCCTGAATTCGGCCCAAATGACCCTGGCATCGGCTGGGATGGCAAACTCAACGGCAAGGAAATGTTGCCTGCCGTATTCGCCTGGCTGATCGAAGTCGAATTTATCGACGGCGTAACAGAGGTGTTTAACGGGGATGTGACGCTGACGAAATAAGGTGGAGGGTTTATGAGGGTTTATAGGGTTTATGAGGGTTTATGAGGGTTTATGAAGGTTTATGAGGTTAACGACTACCATAAACCTTCATAAACCTTCATAAACCTTCATAAACCCTCATAAACCTTCATAAACCCTATAAACCCTCTATTTTTCATTCTTACCGGTGATTTTGTCAAATTCCTCTGAAGAAAGGTATTTTTCTGCTTCCGGCATTTTTATTTCCCTGGTTTCCTCTGTTATGGACATGTGCGTTGCGCTGATCGTGACAGCGCCCAGTTCAACCCGTAGAATGAGACCTGGAAGGCCATAGAGCGCCATTGGGCCATCTTTTATGGACAAACCGGGTGCAAACCAGGCAATAATGGTATACTGATTTTCTTTTGTAATCGCTTTGCAACATAAATGCCCGGCAACCGTATCTGTTTGCAGATAATCAATTTTCCATTGTCGATCGAATGACATAGTTTCCTTCGACACCCATTCAGGGTTCTCCACACTTTTTTTATAGATGAGCTTTCCGCCAAAATCTTTATAAAAGATCACGTCGTTTTTGGAAATAATTTTTCCTCCGGAAATTGTGGGATCCTTTTTCCGGACGGCTATTTTTTTATACTCGGAACAATTCCTGCTATATGCGTATGAATAAACGTTGACAAGGTTGTTGAAAACCTTAATCCTTTCGGCGCCTAAGCCCGGCGCAATTTTTGCCATGTCAATTCCTGCCTCATATTCAATATACAAAAAAGGGATTTGAGCGGATATTGGATTTGTCAGGCAAACCAAACATAACAAAATGATTGAGTTTTTCATACGCACTTGTTAATCAGGTTGAGGAGTTGTGATTTCTCTTTCACATCGGGTGGCAAATTATGGTATTTCAGTGATTCAGTCAAGGGTAGAGTATATTTTTGTTTTAAAAAATACGCGCAATCAAAACAAACTGTCTGAAAATACACTACCTTTGTTTCCCATGAAGGCTAATTTCACCTGCCCATGGATACAACGGTTATAATTCTCACAGGAGCGATTGCGCTGGTGGCGGTTGTTTTACTGGTTTTACGCCGTCAAACTGACGGCGTTACGAACAGCACGCCGGCAGGCCCGACGGTGCCGAAAGAACTGTACAACACGATCGTCGCGCAAAACGAAATGCTGCGCGCCGAACTGAGCG
>CALEYM010000104.1 GCA_937926185.1 uncultured Bacteroidota bacterium
GGATGATAGTTTGACTATCAACGCGCTGTCATGTCGAGCGAAGCGAGACATCTGATAGGAAATAAAACAAACATGCTATCAATTCGATCCCAACCCAAAGGGAGCGGAACTGACAAATTTAATATCGAACAAAAATGAAATAAAACACCGGCTATGAAAGCCCACGATTACTTCATCTACATTACCACCAATCCCCAAAAGACCGTCTTATACGTGGGCGTAACGAACGATCTGAAAAGGCGGCTTTCAGAACACATCGAAGATGCAAGCACTCTAAAAACCACCTTTGCCGGCAAGTACTTTTGCTACAACCTGATCTACTACGAATACTTCCCGAATATTGAATGGGCCATAGCGCGGGAAAAACAAATTAAAGGGTACAGCAGAGCCAAAAAAGAAGCGTTGATCAATAAATTTAATCCGGAATGGCAGTTTTTGAATGATAAAATATAATCGGAGGCTATGCTGTAATCAGATGTCTCTCCCGAAGCCTCGGGATCGACATGACAGCTCGCGCAGGGAAAATTTTCTATCAGATTTCTCCCTACGGTCGAAATTTTCCGGGGTACGCCTGGCATTTCTGGTGAGGTGAGGCCAAGGGCGCCTGGGGAAATTTCGACCGTAGGGAGAAATCTGGATGATAGTTTGACTATCAACGCGCTGTCATGTCGAGCGAAGCGAGACATCTGAGGGGGAATAAAACAGAAGTGCTATCATATTGGGCGCAACGAGACATTAGATAGGAAAATTAAAATACGGGCACTGTCATATCGAGGCCAACAGGCTGCCTTTGGCAGTGATCAATACCAAATTACACGCTGTGTCATTGGCAGCGCAGCGAGACATCTGGATAATAGGTCGAATATCAGCGGGCTGTCATGTCGATCCCAAGGCTTCTGGAGAGGCGTCTGATAGAAACCGCATTAAAAAGGCCCCGGCATCCTGACGCAAGACTTTGGATCGGGCATCGAAACAAAGTCAAATTTTATAAATCTTGCGAACCCATTCGCAAAAAAACCGTTATTTTTGCGAATGCAATCGCAAAAACATGATAAAACGAATATTGGAAAAACGCATACGCGACCGGCTATTTACGGGAAAGGCCGTCCTGCTCATAGGGCCGCGCCAAACGGGCAAAACCACGCTCCTGCACGCCATATTCGACGGTGAGCCGGGGGTGAAGTGGCTCAACGGCGACGATCCGGAGACGCGGCTGCTACTGGAGGAGGTTACGACCCTCAAATGGAAACGTATCCTGGGCGACAGCAAAATCCTGGTGCTCGACGAGGCCCAGCGCATTGCCGACATTGGGCTGAAACTCAAGCTGATCACCGACCAAATCCCGGAAGTGCAGGTGGTGGCCTCCGGTTCTTCGGCCTTCGAACTGGCCAACCGCGTCAACGAACCGCTCACCGGCCGCAAGTGGGCCTACCATTTGTTTCCGCTGTCGTACGCGGAAATGGAGGCGCACCACGGTTTTGTGGAGGAGTACAAACGCATCCCGGAGCGTCTGGTGTACGGCTACTATCCCGAGGTGGTGAACCATCCGGGCGAGGAGCAGGCGGTGCTGGGCCAGCTGATGGACAGTTTTTTGTATAAAGACATTCTGATGTGGGAGCGCATCCAGAAACCGGAAAAACTCACGCGGCTGCTGCAGGCCCTGGCCTTCCAGTTGGGAAGCGAAGTGTCGTATCACGAGCTAGGACAGATCGTGGACCTGGACAACCAAACCGTTGAGAATTACATTACCCTGCTCGAACAGACTTTCATCATTTTCCGGCTTCCGCCGCTGAGCCGCAACCTGCGCAAGGAACTCAAGCGCAAGCGCAAGATATATTTCTACGACAACGGTTTGCGCAATGCCGTCATCGCACAGTTTCAGCCGCTGGAGTTGCGGCAAGATACCGGCGCCCTGTGGGAAAACTGGCTCATCAGCGAGCGCAAAAAAGCGCTGCACTACCGGGGAATCCACGCCAACACGTTCTTCTGGCGCACCCAGGACCAGCAGGAAATCGACTATATCGAAGAGCGAGACGGCAAGATGTGGGCGTATGAAATGAAATGGTCGGCCAAAGCAAAGCCTTCTTTCTCCAAAACCTTCACGCAGGCTTACCCGGAGCACGTACTGCAACTGATCCATCGCGAGAACTATTACGAATGGTTAACAGTAGAATAATAAAGCCGATTGAATGACAATGAAAGAGAAGATCGAAAAATACTTCCGCCAATTCCCCGGTCTCCGGGTGTTGTTCTTCTTCGACGAGCAGGAAGAGCACCGCGCGGAGATAGAGGCATTGGACTTGCCGGGCATTCAAAAACTGTACTGGAACCGGAACAACTTTTACCTGAAAACCCGCCTGCACGGCGACTTGCGCGACGAACGGGTGCTGCTCTACCTGCCCGTTGCCGCGCCCCGCACCAATGAGGCCTATCACGCCTTTCCGTTGCTGGGCCTCCTGCTGGCCAACAAGGAACTTTCGCTGGACGATGTAGGCCAATTTATGGACGATTTCCAATTACAGCGCCACCAAAAAAATCTGGTGAGCAAATACATGCGCGAGTTGAAGTATGCTACGGTACAGGAGGTGTGCCGCCCGGTGCTGAACGCGGCGAATTTTGAAGAAAAGAACCTGGTACAGGGCTTGGTATCGGCGTTTTTGCGCTTTAACAGCATCACACCGTGGAGCCTGCTACTAGGTAAAATGCTCGCACTCGCGTTGCCTTACCAAGCAGAGGAACTCGGCCGGTTTCAGAACAAGATCGAAGAAAACCAACTGCTGGATCTGCTGCAACAAAAAACGTATGATTACTTCGGCGAACGCCTCCGCGACCTGTCAACAAATAGCCTGCTCGATCTGCTGCGGCGGGTTTGGTACAACCAGATCACCCAAACGCTGCCGCCGAAAAGCGGCGACCCGTACAAAGCGTTGAAAATGGATAGTTCTACGCTCGTATTTTTCAACCAGTTCCTGCAGGAAGCCGCGCGCAACCGGCGGGTGCAGGAAAAACTCGACGAGGCGCTTGACCTCGTAAAAAACGATATTCAAAGCCGCAAACTGATCGAAGTATACGGGCAGGATGCCGGTTTTGCCTGGTATCCGGAGGACATGCTGTGGGAGCTGATGGCGCTGGAATTATCCAACCTGAGCATTAGTCCGGCCGGCAGTATTGGCCGGCTGCAAAACCTTAGCCTGCAGGAGGGCCTGGAAAAGCCCCTGGTTCAAACGCTCGAATTCCTCATCCATACGGCGCGCCTGTTCGACAAAATTAAAGGGATTCGGAGTTATATTCTCGATACGCCCGATCAGTATATACTGGCGTACGTCAACGACTGGAGGCAGGTGGATACCGCTTACCGCAGGGCAGTTCGCCTCTACCGCCATGGCGATTTGGCCGATGCCAAAGCCCGCCTCCCGCTCGATTCGGTCATCGACGCCGTAAACGTGGCATACGAGCAGCATCTCGACGCCATGAACCGTGAATGGCTGAAGTGCCTAAACCAATACCGGTTCGATTATCACAAGATACGGGCCCCCAAACAGTATGACTTTTACAAAACCGAGGTGGAGCCTTTCGACCAGAAGGTGGTGGTAATCATTTCCGACGGCCTGCGCTACGAGGCCGCGGTGGAACTGCTCGATTCCCTGCATGGCGACCCGAAGAACACCGCCGACATCCGGCATCTGCTGGCTTCCATCCCCTCCAAAACCAATATCGGCATGGCTCAGCTGTTGCCGGCCCGTGAACTTGCCTACGCCGACGGCAACATCGTAATAGATGGTATCAAAACGGACGGGATAGCTAACCGGCGACAGATACTGGCCCTGAAAAATCCCGAGGCCGGCGCCGAGCAATTTTCAGCCTTGCAGGGCAAAACGCAGGAAGAACTGCGCGAGATTTTTAAAAGCAAGGTAGTCTATGTTTATCACGACGTGATCGACGCCCGGGGTGATAAAAGCGCCTCCGAAGACCGCACTTTTCTTGCTGTGGAAGAAGCCATCGACGACCTTAAAAAATTCATCAAGTCACTGCATGCCACTTATAACGTCGCGCGCGTGCTGGTAACGGCCGACCACGGCTTTTTGTATAACGACCGGCCCATAGAGGATAAAGACAAAGAGAACAGCCCCAACGGCAAGGTGGTGCAAAACCACAACCGGTTTGAAATTTCGAGGGAAAGCGCCGACGTCGAAATGGGTTACAAATTTCCGTTGTCGGCAACGACCAAATTCAGGGATGAGCTGTTTGTGACCATTCCGCAGTCGGTCAACCGCTACAAGTTGCAGGGCGTAGGGCACCAGTACGTGCATGGGGGAGGCAGTTTGCAGGAGTTGGTGGTACCGGTTATTGAAAGTTCTCGCAAGCGGCAGGAAATCACCAAAAAGGTAACGCCCGTACTGGTACAACGCGGACCCTTGCGCGTGGTGTCCAATATCCTTCGGGTGCAGATCCTGCAACGCGACCAGGTTTCGCGTTTTGAAAAGGAAATTACTGTCAGCGTAGGCTTGTACAAAGACCTCACCCTGGTCAGCACCGAGCAGATCGTTGTGCTGAATTCCACCGAAGAAGCGCCCAGCGAACGCATGCACCGGGTGGACCTGACCCTGGCAGCCGCGGCAGCGAAAGAATCGTTCCTGAAACTGAAAGTGTTTGACGTGGAGGATAAACTAAATCCGCTGATCGAGGAGTTGGTGCAGAACAGCACGTTAATCCAAACCGATTTTTGAAATGGACTTAAAAGAAAAAACAATCGCTCATTTCGAAGGCAAGGTCGTCCGAAAAGACCTGACCTACAAGGTAAAAGGCAATGCCGTGGTGCCCACCTACGTGTTGGAATACCTCCTGGGACAGTACTGCGCCATCGACGACGAAGCGATCATCGCCGATGGCATCGAAAAGGTAAAGGGCATCATCACCAACAACTACGTGCACCGCAGCGAGGCTGAAGTGGTGAAAGCGAAAATCCGGGAAACGGGCCGGCACAAGATCATCGACAAGATCAACGTGTCGCTGAACGACCGGGACAATATCTACGAGGCGGAATTTGCCAACCTGGGTCTGCGCCATGTGCCGATTGCAGATGTGATGGTCAAAGAAAACCAAAAGTTACTCAGCGGCGGCGGTGTATGGTGCATCCTGGAAATGGGCTATTCGCATGCCGCCGACGCCCGGGTGCGCTGGCTCATTATGGACATCAAGCCCATCCAGGTGTCCAATATCCGGCTGGAAGAATACATCGACAACCGTAAATACTTCAGCACGGAAGAGTGGCTCGACTTGCTGATGCACAGTATCGGACTGAATCCGGAATACTTCAACCGGCGCGGGAAGTTCATCCAGATTTCCCGCCTGATTCCGCACGTGGAGAACAACTACAATTTTATCGAGCTCGGACCCAAAGGCACGGGTAAGTCGCATATCTTTTCGGAACTGTCGCCGCACGGCGTGCTGGTATCCGGCGGCGATGTGTCCAAGGCTCGCCTGTTCGTCAATAACACCGGCGACAGGATCGGCCTGGTTGGGTACTGGGACGTGGTGGCGCTGGATGAATTCGAACAGGAAAAAGGTTCCAAACGGACGGACGGCGACCTGGTGAAAATCCTGCAAAACTATATGGCCAATCAGTCCTTCAACCGGGGCAAGGAAACCTACCAGGCTACGGCTTCCATGGTGTTTGTGGGCAACACCAAACATACGGTGCCTTATATGCTCAAAAACACCCACCTGTT
>CALEYM010000105.1 GCA_937926185.1 uncultured Bacteroidota bacterium
GTAGGCGGCGTATGAAATAATCACTCAATCACTCAATCACTCAATCACTCAATGATCAGAACCTCCACCCAAATCCCAGCGTGATGGTGCTGCCTAGGTTCAGGCGTTGCATGATGTTATCGCCCTGGCCTTCGTCGAATTTGTGGTTGGCGTTATTGTCTTGGTAGTAAATAAAGTCGGGACGGAAAATATCGCCCCAGGTCAGTTTGACCTCGCCGCGTTGCCAGAGGGTTTTGGCGATCTGGAAGTCGAGCAGGTGGCGGTGGCGTTCGTACACGTCGCCGTAACCTTCGGTGCCGACCTGGGCCACGCGATCGCCGATGATGTTGTACACCAGCGTGGTACTCAGGCCCCAGTTCGAATGGTTGTAGGTGAGGCCTGCGTTAAAAATATACGGTGACTGGCCCTGCAGGGCGCGGGTCGAGTCGTAGTTGGAGACATTGGACAGGTCCAGCTTAGAGCGGATCAGGGCGCCGTTGGCAAAGGCCGTGAGGTTTTCGAGGGCCGGCGCAATGAAGCCGAGCGTTTTGCGGATTTCCACCTCGACGCCGTAGTTTTCGGCGCTGGGAATGTTTTGGTAAGAGAACGTGCGGGTGCCGGTGCCCAGGCTGGTGAAGGTGAATTCGATGGGATTGTTGAATTTTTTGTAAAACAGGCTTACGCTGAACAATTCATTCTGGCCGGGATAAACCTCGTAGCGCAGGTCGGCGTTGTACACGTCTGTAGGCGTGAGGTTCGGGTTGCCCACCACGGAGGCGTACAGTCGGTTGTCGAAGAAGGCGAAGGGCGCGATCTCGCGGAATTCCGGCCGGCTGACCGTTTTGGAGCCCGACAGGCGGATCTGATGCTTGTCGTTGAGGCTGTAGGTCAGGTTGGCCGAGGGCAGCCAGTTGGTCACCTTGGTGTTCACATTGATCGGCACGTTGCCCGGATACTCGTAGGATTCCATTTGCTGGGAAAAATCTTCGAGCCTGAGTCCCCAGGAGAGGCGTAGTTTTTCGAAAATTTTGTTGTCGAACATCATGTACGCCGCGTAGAGGGAAGAATTGGCATTGTATTGATCGCTGGGGTTGGTAATTTCGTCAATAATAAAAGCGTTGGCGTTGATGTTTTCGGGCGCAAATATCTGATCCTGCGGCAGTTCGAGCAGGGCCGTGTTAAACCCGGCTACACGTCCGCGGATAAAACCGAGGTTGCGGGCGCTGAAATCGCGGTCTTTTTTCTGATACAGGGCGCCGGCTTTAAACGACTGTTTGGCGCCTGCGATGACGAACGGAATATTCAGGTCGACATTCCCGTTGACGACGTCTTCTGTGAGGCCGGAATAAAAGCGGCCGCTGCGGAAGGGGTCGGCAGAGCCGAAGGGCACATAAGCCCGGTAAGGAGCATCTGCCTCCGAATCGAATGGTTTGGCGTAAAACATCCGGCGCAGGGAGGGTACTTCGCCGGTCATCTGGTTAAAGCCGCCGCCCCAGGACAGTTTGATGTTCCGCTCGCCGAAGGAATGTTCGCCGCCAAGCCGCGTGGTGAGCAGGTGGTTCTCCGTATATTCGTTGAAGGTATATTTGACGAATTGCTCCCGTTCTATCTCTCTTCCGCCGCGGTCGGTGATGCTGGTGCTCGAATTGGTGGAATAGGTGCCCTGCAGGATCAGTTTATGCCGGGTACCGATCTTCAGAGCCGTGTTCAACAGGCTGCCCCACAACACATTGTTGCGGAATTCCTCGTCTTCGTAGGCAATCATCTGGCTTTGGGTATCGAAATCGTTGCGCTCGCCGGTTTGCAGCCGGTTCGTGTTGCTGTAAGAGAGGGCGAAGGTGGTACCGAGTTGCACCTTGCGGTCGGGCGCCGTCACCCAGCCGGAAGCTATTTGCAAATTACTATTCGGCGCCGCGCTGCTTTTTTGTTGAATCGCCCAGTCGTTGTTCAACATTTGGGAGTAGCGGACGCGGTCGTCCTTCGTGGCGTTTTGAAAGGTCGTGGCATCCGGATAGCCTGCCGGCAGGGCGCGTGTACCGTCGTCCATGCCCAGAAAATCGGCGCCGCCGCCCTGGGCGGTCATATAGGGTTTAAAAGTGGAGACCGTGTTGTAACCTGCGCCGACATTAACCCGAACGTAATTTTGCTCCGGTATGTCTTTGGTATTCACCAGAATAGCGCCGCCGGCAAACTCGCCCGGCAAATCGGCGCTGGCGGTTTTTACCACCACCAGGTTGTCGAGCATGGCCGAGGGAAACAAGTCGAAAGAGAACGCTTTACGGTCGGGCTCGGTGCTGCTGAGCAGGGCGCCGTTGAGCAGGGCGATGTTATAGCGGTCGTTCAGGCCGCGGATGACGGCAAATTTGTTGTCCTGAATGCTGGCCCCGCTCACCCGGCGGATCACGTCGCTGGTGGTGCGGTCGGGCGTACGTTTGATAATTTCTGCGCTGATACCGTCGGCCACGAAGGCGCTGTTTTTCTGCAGGATGGTAAGGGCGCCCATGGTGGAGCGCTGGGCGTTGGCCGTGATCACCACTTCGGCGATCACCTGATTGGCGGCGTCTTCCAGGGCAATATCCACCGTGGTGGCCTCGCCGTTTTTTACCTCCACATCCTCGATGCGTTTATCGGTGTAGCCGGTATAGGATACTGAAATGGTGTGTTTGCCAACGGGTACGTTGGCGATCATGTAGCGCCCTTCGTAATCGGTAATAGCGCCGCCGGCCGTGCCGTCGTCTACCTTAACGGTGCAGCCGATCAGGCCTTCCGCGAGTTTGGAATCAATGATTTTTCCGGAAATGGAGCCCTTCTGGGCGTGAAGAAAAAGAGGGGTCAGCAGCAAAATGCTGATCAAAAGGTTGGAACTGCGTTTCATAGTCAGATACAGATTTTCGGGTGCAAAGTTCCGAAGCCTGTATTAAGCCAATTTGAAGGGGAGATTAAGTTAAGGTTAAGTTTCGGAAAGCGGGCGGATCGGAAAGGGATATGCGCAGTAGGGTGTGAAGGTGTATCCTGAATTATTAACTATTGGACAGGCTCAAATCGATAGGTTATTTTTTGAATGTCCCTTAGTATTAAAATATAACTTTTTTTTGCATTTTTTCGAAAAAAAATACGCTGATATAAAAATGCTGTGTATTTTTCGCCTTGAGTTTGCCGTTGGCAATCTCGAAAAGGTAAATAAAGCAAAACTGACCGCCTTGCTTTTGCCCGGGGGAAGCGCTAAAGAAGTTGGAGGAGCGGGTAGTTGCATTATAAAATGCATATACAGGAAATATTAACCGGCAAAATTAAACTTTTTCGTGTTGAAATTATAACCCATCCATCGCAACAAATATAATAACACCGGAAGATTATCTGGCTCGCAGAAAAGCGATGAACCAGCAGATCGTGTATTATCTGCGAGTCTGAATATATAAAGATTCCGATAAGCATAGGCGTCCCTATGACTTGGGCGCCTGCCATGATCAGGGAAACCTGTAACGTTATTCCAGCACAAAAGTATTGAGAAGTGATAAACAGACAGAACGCGTCTTGAGGGCGCGGTAGCGGTCTAAAAAACAGAGTTGACTTTTGTAATGCGTGCCTGATTTATGTTGGGATACATGGATAGAAAAGGATGGGCAATTAATTGTCGCTAATCAATTACCTTTTCACAATTTATTAAAATATTACTCCCATGAGAATGACTTTTATCGAAAAAGTGCAGTTACTTGAAAGAACGGATCAATTAATTCGGCTTAAGTCAACCGGCACGCCAGTAGAACTTGCTGACAAATTAAATGTATCCCGCAGCACAGTCTATGAAATTATTGAATGCCTAAAGGTTTTGGGCGGTGAGATCAATTATTCAAGGGATAAGCAATCATTTTGCTATGATTGTAATAAGAACTTTAAAATAGGATATTTAACTGAAAATAAAATTTGA
>CALEYM010000106.1 GCA_937926185.1 uncultured Bacteroidota bacterium
AAAACCTCGCCGAAGGCGAAATAACTCCGTGCCTCCGTGCCTCCGTGGTGAAAAAACTCAGGTTCGCTTTTCCATCGCAAGCACGGCATAAAACATCAGATACCCCATCAGCAAAACCGCTCCCATCAATCCGCTGATGCCGAGCGCCTTTATTAATTCGTACCGGCTGGACAGGGTTTGCAATATGTCCTGTAACAGCCCGGCCGGATTCGCCAGTATATCCCAGGAGTTCCAGCGCAGAAAACGGCCCAACCAGACGCCGAAACCGGCCAGACCGCCGGCGCCGAAAATGATCAGATGGGCTATTGGGCCGGAAAATTGCCGGCGAAGCGCCCGGTGCACTTCGTACAGGGAAAACACCCCCAGGGCCATGCCCGTGCAGGCGAACGAAAACAGCAGCACCATGTCGTACCAGACCGGAATGGGCGGACGAGGTTCGAGGTGGATGAAATCGGTAACGATGTAGGGGGCATTGGGCAAAAATGCCAGCCAGATACCGAACCAGCCGAACAGGGCCCAACGGCCGGCGCCGGCAGCCTGGAGGCGTTCGAACAGCAGGGCCGCCAGATAGGGAATCCAGGCGAGGAAGAGATTCCAGATGAGAAAACTCCAGGAAAGTCCGAAAAAAGACTGTATCTCCGGCCAGGTGAAATCGCCCGAAGGATAAGCGCGGGCCTGTTTCAACACAAAACGCGCCTGCGCTAAAAAAACGTCGAAACAAGTGGCCAGGACGATGAGCAGAAACAGGCGGCTTTGGCGTTCGTCGCGGAAAGGATGGGATAATAAGGTTATGTTATTCATGATTTCTATGTGTTGAAAATCAGTAGTTTAGCAGTGAAATATGACTTATTCGCCCGGCGAATACACGGGCAAGGGTTTGAATGTTTCCCGCCGCTGCCCTTCTACCGCGGCAATCCCGCCAGCCAGCCTGACCTTTGAAAGCACGGCTTCCAGCACGGGCAGACTACGATTCAGCCCTTTTGTTTTGATGATAAAATTCCAGACCGGTTCGAATTTTTTCCAGCCTGCCGAATAGGCCAGGTGTTTCAGACAATGCTTCAACGAATCGTGTTGTGCCGCGGCTTTAAAAATATTGGACCAACTGTAAAAATCGCGGTAAGCGCGGTCGTAGCCGGCTTTCAGTTCGGTGGCGCTGATATTCCGGGTTTGATACACCACGTGGCGGGTATCGTACAGATCCCAGTCTCGGGTCAGGATGCGTCCCTGGTTTTCCATATCGCTGAACAGTTGGGTGCCGGGGTAGGGGGTCAGGATATGAAAGGTAGCGGTGGTAATGCCTTGTAGTACCGCCCAGTCAACAGTAGTTTTAAATACATCGGAGGTGTCGTCGTCGAGGCCGAACACGAAGCTGCCGTTGATCATGATGCCCAGGTCGTGCAGTCGCCGGATGGCGGCCCGGTAGTCTTTGCCGAGGTTTTGTTTTTTGTTGCTGCTGCGCAAATTGGTTTCGCTCAGCGTTTCAAAACCCACGAACAAACTGCGCAAGCCGGCTTCCGCCGCTTTTTCGATCAGATTTCCCCGCAAAATGGCATCCACCGTGGAAGCGCCCTGAAAAACGCGGTTCATGCCGCGCATGCCCTCGAACAGGGCTGCTGCAAATTTGGCATTGCCCAGCAGGTGGTCGTCGAGAAAATAGAGGTGCCGCCCCGGCAGCCGTTCGATTTCAGCGAGCGCGTCGTCTACGACCTGGGTGTAAAACGATTTGCCGCCGGTAAAAAAAGCGTCTTTATAGCAAAAATCGCAGTGATGCGGACAACCGCGGGTGACCACGATGGAGTTTGGCACTAAGTACAAATGCCGCTTGATCAGGTCGCGGCGCACCCTCGGAATACCTTCCAGGCTGCGAACGGGAGAAAAATATACTTTTTGTGCCTGCCCCTTGCGGAAATCCGCTAAAAACTTCGGAAAGGTATCCTCGCCCGGACCCAGGAAAATAGCATCGGCATGCGGCGCGGCTTCTTCCGGCAGCGAGGTGACGTGCAAACCGCCCAGCGCCACAAACGCCCCTCGAGCCCGGTAATGATCGGCCAGGCGGTAGGCGCGGTAAGCGTTGGTGATGTACACCTGGATGACTACCAGATCGGGTGCGTCGTCCAGCGTCAGCTCTTCCACATGCTCGTCCTGCAGCACCGCCACGTCGTCGGCCCGCAGATAAGCAGCCAGCGTGGCCAGCCCCAGCGGCGGAAAAAGGGAATACTTGATGGGGCGCCAAAACGGGCTCTTCGCCTCCGTCAGCGCCGGAAGAATGAATTTAACCAGCATGTGCAGTGAGTGATTGAGTGATTGAGCGATTGAGTGATTGAGTGATTGAGTGATTTATACACCATCGTGGGTAAATGGCGATTCGGCAGCCATAATTACCCACGATGGTGTATAAATCACTCAATCACTCAATCACTCAATCACTCAATGAACCTCAGCAAGGCTTCCAGCGCGTCGAGATGTGCTTTGAAAGCTGTTTTTCCGGTTTCGGTTGCGCTGTAAGTCGTTTGGGGTTTGCGGCCCACAAATTGTTTTCGTACCATAATATAATCGGCTGCTTCCAATGCCTTGAGATGACTGGCCAGGTTACCGTCCGTCAGATTCAGCAATTCTTTCAGCGTATTATACTCTACCCAATCATTTACCGCCAGGATAGACATAATGCCCAGCCGGTTGCGGTGGTCGAATGCGGGATTGAGTTGT
>CALEYM010000107.1 GCA_937926185.1 uncultured Bacteroidota bacterium
GTAGATCACAAAGATGTGGTTTTTGGGTTTATACCGGAAAACGAACGCTCGCTGGTGAAGATCGCCATTGCCTGAAGCTTGTTGGACGGGAGGGCAAATTGTTTAGCCAGGTTGAGAGTTGTCGCCTGCGGCCAGCCGTCCGGCGTGGCAGGCGTCTGAGATCATTAACACCCGGGCTTTGTTCTGTAAAGACAGCGTGCTGACAATCTCCTGCAGGAGCGTGCCGCCGGCATAATATACCGTGGGCGGAGCATCCCAGCAGAGCAGGAAGCCCGGCTGATCGAACAATTTTGATTCGGTGTCGCCGTGGCCGCTAAAGAATATAATGGCCTGTTCATCTTCCAGGCACTGCTGCATCAAAGCCGTGAAAGCCATGGCCACGCGGGCCTGGGTGGCTTTTTCATTGAGCAATAGCTGGATGTTTTCCGGCGGCACACTCCCGCCTGCCGCACTTTGGAGCCAGGCCGCAAACGCTTCCGCATCGCGGTGGGCGAATTGCAGGTCGGGGATGGCGGGGTCCTGGTAGTCGGAGATACCGATGACCACCGCTCTTGTGGAGTTTGATCCCGAGGACTTGGGACGAAGTTCGGAGTTCGAAGAGGCGAGGGGCATAGCCATCAGGTTAAGGCCTCGGAGAGGCCCAACGTTTGTAGAATGAGTCGTTGAGCACCCACGTTGGGCCTCGGAGAGGCCTAACATTTGTAAAATGTGTCGTTGACGATCACGCAAATCACAAACGTTAGGCCTCTCCGAGGCCCTGCGACTTGTTACCGATAAATGCTCTACAAACGTTGAGCCTCTCCGAGGCCTTAACCTGATGGCTATGGGAGCAGGGAGGAGAGATAAAAGGCGGCCCGAAATCCTTGAGTTGATGGCTACGGTGGCGAGGGGCGCCACGCCTTTTTCCTGGGCCGGGAGCGTGTCGGCGAGGAGGAGCAATAGTGGTAGTAATAGTTTGGTTTTCATACGTTTGCGCTGGGTTTTGTTTTTGTATTTTGACTCTTATGATTTTCAATCCTTCTCTCCCTCCGGCATATATTTTTTCATCAGAGCCTTAAAAGCCGCGGATTGGTTTAGTGGATATAAGTCCAAATCAGTGGATATAGACCAATAAACGCCTGGAAATTTTATTAAGGTCCGGTCTAACCACTCCAAGGCCTCTTTTTCCAGTCCGGCAAGGGCATAAAGACAGGCAACGTTTTGATATGCCATTCCATTTTCAGGATTCTCCTGGATAAACCGGTTGATGATCTGCTCCATGGCTACCCGGCCGTGCAGTACGTATTCCGCCCTGCCGACATAGTTCATGATTATCGGGTTTGAAAAATTTGGGTAATAATCTATGATCTGTTGGTATGTCATTTCTGCATCTGCCCGCCTGCCTTTGGCCAGGTAAAAATCGCCCAGAAGACGGTAAGCATAACCTACAGATAGCGAATCGTCAGCTGCCAGGCGGATGGCATGCTTATACGTGGCCTCGGCCAGCGAATCCTGATGCAAAATCTGGTACCCAAAACCTAGAAACAAACAGGCGCTGGCATTTCCCGGTGTTATTTCCAATCTTTTCTGGTTTACCAGAATCATTTTACCCCATTCACTTCTGATGAAATAAATCCAAGCAAGATTTACATATGTATTTTCAGATTTTCCTTCAGACCTTTTTTCTGCTTCCAGCAGAATGGCTTCAGCCGCATCGATCCGGCCAAGCTTCCATAATACATTGCCCAATTGGTTATAGTAAAACACTGGTACAGCGTTTGAGTCTGCCCGGATGAGTGCCTGCACACTTTGCACATACTTTTCTAAAAAGTGTATATACTTTTTATAGTTCCCAGCGTAACCATAATGTAACCCTAAAAAAATGTACGTAGGAAGAAAAGTGGAGTCTAGCGACATCGATTTTTCCAGGTACCTTTTGCTTTCATTGCCAGCACCATCAATATTATTATATGCATTACCGACAAAAAAATGCGCGGCTGCACTTCTGGGAGACAATTCAATTGCCTTCTTCCCATACTGAATAGCGTACTCAAAATTATAGTTGACGAAAGTAAAGTTCATTGCCATCTCCAAATAAATGTACGCTGCAGTAGAATCGAGTTGCAGCCCTTTCTGCAACTTACTCATATAAAGTTCATTTAGCGAATCTGCCGGCCAATCGGGATAGTTTTCCGCACGGTATGTCTTGGCCTCGAAATAGCATTGCTTGGCTTTCAGGTGCTTGTATAGAAAATGCCCATCACCCAACAGTTCAATCGCACGGGCGATGTAGGTATGAATGTGATCAAATACAAAAGGGCGGGAAATGGCATCGCTCACCACCTGCGGGTCGGTCTTCAACAATTTATTCGTCACCTGCTGGCTCTCATCCAGCAACGCCGCGGCAAAGTTGCGCGTCATCAGGCCGTGCAGGGGTTCCAGTTCCGGCTCACGGATGAGGCGTTCGTAGTAATCATTGGCGGATTTCCCCTTTGGTTCCAGCAATTCCTTGCGCTCCAGGGCGGCATTGAAGGCAGCGTAGAGTTCCAGAATGCTCGAATCGGCCCGGGCCAGCACCCAGGTTTCCATGCCGCGGGGGTCGATTGGGTCGAGGGAGGGTTGGGTGTCGGATTTGCCGACTTTGATCCGAGCGAGGGTAGGAGCGTCCACGCGGGCCACGCGGGCCAGTTTATCGCCCACGGTAAAAGGGAATTGCGGGTGCGGCGCTGTTTCTTCGGGCACATGATCTTCCAGGTAGTTTTCCAGTTCCACCAGCGTGACCAGATCGTCCTCATTGCGGTCGGCCAGTCCGTAGAGGCCGTCGGTGAGGTGGTAAGAAAAACAGCCCCGGCCCCCGCCCCACTGCGTGCCTTCGAGGCTGAATTCGTTGGGCTGGCAGGACAGAATTTTCACTTCGTTGGCGAACTGCCTGGCCAGATTCTGGGTGGTGGCTTGCGGGCCGCCCACCTCGCTGCCGGCCAGCCGACCGGCGTGGCAGGCGTCGGTGATCATCAGTACGCGGGCTTTGTTTTGCAGCGAGAGCGTAGAAACGATCTCCTGCACCATGCCCAGTTGCAGGGTGCCGCCGGCGTAGTACACCGTGGCCGGGGCGTCCCAACACAACAAAAAACCCGGCTGGCTGACGGTGATACGCTCCACGTCGCCGTGGCCGCTGAAGTAGATGATTGCCTCATCGTCTGCTTTCGACCGTTGCATCAGGGCTGTGAGCGCCATGGCAACCTGGGCCTGGGTGGCTTTTTCGTTGAGCAACAACTGAATATTTTCCGGTGGAACGCTGCCACCCGCGGGGCTTTGCAACCAGGCAGCGAAAGCCTCGGCGTCGCGGTGGGCGAATTGCAGGTCGGGGATGGCGGGGTCCTGGTAGTCGGAAATGCCGACGACGACGGCGCGAGTGGTGCCTACGACTTTGGATTGGGGAGAAGGGAACAGAGATGCTCCACGCTGCTGGGCAAGGAGCGGGAGGGTAATGAAGAGTGAGATGAAAAAGAGGATGTTTTTCATGCCGCGGAAATTAGTCTTTTGAATAATCCGTGTACGGCGGGCTCCACCGCTTTTCCCATGCCTGGAATTCCGGCAGATGTCGCAGAGGGTCGAGGAAGGGGTCTTTGACGGTGCCAAAAAGATATTGAGCGGGAGAGGGCTTCCATCCTGAATGTTCTGCCATCAACAGGTGCCGTATAGCTTGCTCAGGTTCATTTATCTGGGCACAAGCAACTGCCAGATTGTAATGAAACCCGGATTCATTTTTTGCTTCAGATAATGCTTCAACGATCGCATCGTTCAGGTCAGCGATTCTTCCCAAGCGGTGCAATGCGATGATCTTGAACATGACATTCCGATCATCTTTTGCTCCTTTTTTTTCTACTGTTTCCAGGTATTGCAGGAGGCTGTCGAACTCCAAAGCTGCTTCAGATAATCTGCCGAGTTGCAAAAGCACCTCGCCTTTTTCAAAAAACAATTCCTGAGAGGTGCTTTTCAGGTTTTGCAACACTTCCCACGAGAGGGACGGTTTACCTGACTTTCTATGTGCAATCGAAATGAGAAGGCAGGCTTGCCAGTAATAAGCGGGGTCCATGCCTTCGAACCACTTGACTCCCAATTCTTTGGAATAATAGTCCAGGGCTTTTTCTTTATCATTTTTATAGTAGAAAAAAAGCGTACCCAATGAGCGGAACCACCAATGGGGGTATAGATGTTCGGGAAATCTTTTCAAGGTTGACATGGTCATGTCAAAATTACCCATATCGAAATAGGTAAGATGGAGATTAGAACTCATAATTATGCTTGGTTTTCCCAATCTCCTTTCTCCCGCAAGCAGTGCTTTTTCGGCTTCTCTGTACCGGCGCAGTTGCCATAGCAGGTTTCCGGTCAGATTCCATTCAAAAGCCATCACGGATGAGGAGTCAACGGCTGCCTTTCGGCGCACAATCTCCACAGCTTTCTCCTGAAGCGGTTTGACTTCACCGGAGCGCCCCAGCGAATGCAACAGGGAAGACATTGCCCAATATGGCTCGACAAAATCGGAATCTAATTGAATTGACTTGTTCAACAGGTTGTATGCTCTCAAAGTGTCGAGCGGCACATGGTTAGCTAAAAGATTACCGATCGAATAATACCAAAATGCCCAATTGGGCGCTATTTCTGTTAATCTTTTTTCGTAATGATACAGACTATCGAAAGTCGCCAGCCTCGCTGCACGAAGCAACAAGTAAGGAGCGTCGGGGACATAGGATAGTCCTGTGGAAATGAATGCGCGCAGGAAGAGGGGGATAGAATCGGCAGGCAAACTGGGATATTTTTCGTGCGAGAAAGTAATGTACCGGAAAAAGTTTTCTTTCGCTTTAAGGCTCCGGTAGTAATAATGGGTTGGTCCCAGCAATCCGGCGGCCCGGGCCATGTTTTCGGGGATATAGTCCCAATTAACTTGCCTTCTCCAAATGTTGTCAATGATGGAAGGGCTGGTTTTCATATACTTGTTTAAAATCTGCTGCCCATCGTCCATCAATGCCGCAGCGTAGTTCCGGCGAAGGTATGGGTGAAGGGGCGCTATGCCCGGCTCCTGCATCAGGCGGTTATAAAATTCTTCGGCGCAATTTCCGGCCGGTTCCAAAAAACGCTTTTCTTTTAAGGCTTTTTGAAAAGCGTAAAACAGCTCAACGATGGAGGTATCCGTTTTGGCCAGGGTTTCCTGCACCAATCCCCGTTGTTCGATACCGGAAAAACTGGCAAACGGAGTGGACTCGCCTATTCTGATCTTATCCAATAAACCTGCTGCAACTTTCGCCACCGTAGCTTTTTTGTCTCCTGTTACGATAGGTATTTGAGAAACCGGCATCACTTCTTTTGTAACGTTGTTCTGCAGATAATGCGCAATTTCCAGCAAGGTGATGTATCCGTTGCTGTCCAGGTCTGCCATACCGTACAGTCCATTGACAAGGTAGAAAGAAAAGACGCCCCTTCCGTTGCCCCATTGTTCTCCTTCGACGGAATACTCATCGGCCTGACAGGACAGGATTTTTTGCTCACCGGCGAATTGTTTGATGAGGTTGGCGTTGGTTAGTTGCGTACCGATGACGTTACTGGCAGCCAGCTTGCCGGCCCGGCAGGCATCAGCCACCACCAGTACGTTCGCATTTTTCTCTATGGAAAGTGTCGTCACGACCTGTTTGAGAATGTCAACCGGCAACGCACCGGCGAGGGAAACATGGGCGGGTGAATCCCATAAAAGAAGATAGCCAAGTTGGTTCAACAACCTTGCTTCCATTTCGCCATGACCGCTAAAATAGATGACCACCCGGTCGCCCTCCCTTGTTTCTTCGATAAGCCAATTCATCAGTGCCAGCGATACCCGGCCAACGGTAGCTTTTTCGTTTGTCAACAGGATGATGTTGTCTTCCGGCACACTGCCGCCCCCAGGGCTTCGTAGCCATTCGGCAAATGCCTCCGCATCCCGGTGCGCGTATTGCAGGTCGGGGATGGCGGGGTCCTGATAGTCAGAGATGCCGATGACCACCGCTCTGATTACGGATTGTGGATTGAGGGATTGCGGATTGAGGGGCGCGACGCCTTTTTGCTGGGCCGGGAGGGCGCCGGCAAGGAGGAGCAGTAGCGGTAGTAATAATTGGGTTTTCATACGTTTGCGCTGGGTTTGAAAACTTTTACATTTTATATTTTGCCTTTTACATTTTGCCTTTTTCATTCTTTCCCCTCTCCCGGAAAATACTTTTTCAGCAACGCCTCGAAGCCCGGTGACCGGCGAACGTTGGTTAAATCGGTGTCGGTCCGCGCCAAGTTGAAATCCTTGAAGCCTTTTTCCAGGGCGCGTTCCAGCCATTCCAGCGCTTTTTGCTCCTGCACGGCCAGGGAGTAGAGGCAGGCCGCCTGGTAGTAAACCATCGGGTTGCCGGGAAATTTTTGCAACCCCTCGTCGATTGTCCGCTGCATGGCGACCAGGTCGCCGAGGCCCAGGTACGCCCGGCCCTTCATGTTCACGTCAATATCATCGCGAGGATCCTGTACGACTTCCAGGATTTTTTGAAAACAAGCCTTCGCAGTTTCTCTGTGTTCCAATGCCGACAGGGATTCGGCTGCCATTGCATAAGGCCAGATAAACTGGTGGTTTTCAACCATTTTTTTCTCCAGGAGAGGCAGGGCTTTACTCATAATCTCGATCGCTTTTTCATTTCGGCCTGTTTCCCGGTATGCATCTGCCAGGTAAACATAAATCTGAGCATCAAACTCGTTGACTTCGAGCCGGTTTTCGGCAATCGAAGCGGCTTTTTCAAGGGCCTCTATTCGCTTTTCCGGCAGGTTCAGTATTTGGTAACCCATCGCTAATATGTACCAGGACTGTATACTTAAAGGGGCCAATTCCACCATCTTATGCGCTGCTATCAAGGCTTTTTCCGTTTGACCCAGATCGTTGTAAAGCATATTCAGGTATTGATATACCGCCCAGTCCTGCTCTTTCGATAATTCGGCGGCCTTGAGCAATGTCTCTTCCGCCTCTTTCATCCGGCGTGCCCTATACAGTTCAGCGCCTAATAAAGTGCGGTAATGAACCGGAAAATTTTCCGGATCGGATGCTAAATAGGCCGATGCTTTTTCGATGTATTTATCCCGGTAATAGGCGTGTTTGTCCATTTCGCCTCGTGCCTGATACATAACGGCAAACTCCTGGTAGGGGAGTAAAAACGTGGAATCCAGGGCGATGGCTTTGTCTAAGAGATGATCATGTTGCGGCCAGTCCCTAAACCGGTAACAATTTGCCGCTACATAGTAGGCGTACACGCATGTCGGCGACAGTTCGAGCGCTTTCTGGGCATGGCGCAGGGCTTTGTCCGGTTGGGAAAGTTTCCAGAAAAGGAAAAACGCATAATCCATATGCACGTAGGCGGCAATGGAGTCGTAGCGCAGGGCCTCCTCGAACTTCAAGGTAGCTATTCGGGCTACCGAATCGGGCGGTATTCCGGGGTGGTTTTCGGGCCGGCTAGATTTCGCTTCAAAGAAGTATTGCTTGGTTTTCAACTGGTTGTAGAAAAAATGCCCTTCTCCCAGGAGTTCGGTCGCCCGGGCCAGGTAAGCCGGAATATGGTCGAACACGAATGGCCGCGACCAGGCGTCGCTAACGACCATGGGGTCGGTCTTCAGCAACTTATTCGTCACCTGCTGGCTTTCATCCAGCAGCGCCGCGGCGAAATTACGCGTCATCAGACCGTGCACGGGGGCCAGTTCTGGCTCATTAATCAGGCGCCGGTAGTAGTCGTCGGCGGATGTTCCCTTGGGTTCCAGCAGTTCCTTGCGCTCCAGCGCGGCGTTGAAGGCGGCGTACAGTTCCCGGACACTTGAATCTGCCCGGGCCAGCACCCAATCCTCCATGCCCCTCGGATCGATCGGTTCGAGGGAAGGCTGGGCGCCGGTTTTGCCCGCTTTGATGCGGGCCAGCGTAGGGGCGTCCACGCGGGCCAGGCGGGCTAATTTGTCGCCTACCGTGAAAGGAAACTGGCGGTGCGGCGCCGTTTCTTCAGGTACGCGGTCTTCCAGATAATTTTCCAGTTCCACGAGCGTGACAAGGTCGTCTTCGTTGCGGTCGGCCAGGCCGTAAAGGCCGTCGATGAGGTGGTAGGAGAAGCAGCCGCGGCCGCCACCCCACTGCATACCTTCAAGACTGAATTCGTTGGGTTGGCAGGAGAGGATTTTCACCTCGTTGGCGAATTGCGTGGCCAGGTTCTGGGCGGTGGCCTGCGGGCCGCCGATGTCACTGCCGGCGAGTTTGCCGGCGTGGCAGGCGTCGCTGATAACCAGCACGCGGGCTTTGTTTTGCCGTGAGAGCGTGGCCACGATGTCCTGCAGGTCGCGGACGTTGAAACAGCCGCCGCTCATATAGGCATAAGGCGGCGAATCCCAGCAGAGCCAGTAGCCGGGCTGGGCGATGGTTTTGGTTTCCACGTCGCCGTGGCCGCTGAAATAAATGATGGCCTGATCGCCTTCCGCGCAATGGGTCATCAGGGCCCAGAGCGCCATGGCAACCCGGCCCATGGTGGCTTTTTCGTTGAGCAGCACCTGAATATTCTCCGCCGGCACGCTGCCGCCTGCCGGGCTTTGCAGCCAGGCCGCAAACGCCTCCGCGTCGCGGTGGGCATATTGCAGGTCGGGGATGGCGGGGTCCTGGTAGTCGGAGATGCCGACGACGACGGCTCTTGTCGAGTGATGAGTGATGAGCGATGAGTGATGAGTGGCGAGGGGGGCGGCGCCTTTGGGCTCCTGGGCACAAAGCGGTGATGCACCCCAGAGGGACAACAGCAGCAGGAAGGTGTGTTTTCTCATGGCCGGAGGTTTTTGTCGCCGAAAGTTATGTTTTTGGGCAGATAAAAATCCATATTTTTGAACCCAAAATACATTGCCATGCAACCCATCTCACCTTTCCCCGGCATGGATCCTTACTTAGAAGGGCATCTTTGGCCGGATGTGCACAACGACCTGACGAGTGCCGTCCGCGAACTGATTGCCCCGTTGATCGCCCCGAAATATGTGGCGCGGATAGAACCGTACACGGCCGAGGACAAAGAACCGGAATCGGAAATCGGCATCACCTATCCGGATGTGGCGGTATTAAAACAACACCGGTTTGAAGAACCTGCCGCCGCTTATGGCAGTAAGCCTGTGATGACCGAGCCGGACGTTTATCTTTCCAGCAAGATCACCGTTCGTATTCCCGTGATCGAAATCCGCGATACGGCAAAAAACCGGCTCATCACCGTCATCGAAATCCTCTCGCCCGTCAATAAACGCGGGGCAGGCCGTGAGATTTACCTTCAAAAAAGAGAAATGTTGCACAACAGCGGCGTCCATGTGCTTGAAATTGACCTTCTGCGCCGGGGAGAACGCAGCGTTCGCGACAAACACCTAAGCGGCGCCGATTACCTGTTCCTGCTTTGGCGGGCCGGCAGCGAGCAGTTTGCCGTTTGGAAAAACCGCGTTTCACATGCCTTGCCTGTCCTGCCCGTGCCCCTGAAAAAACCCGACGCCGACGTGTTGCTGTCGTTGAAAAATGCGCTCGACATGGTGTACAAGCGCGGACTTTATCAGCTTTCCATCGACTATCGGGCAACGCCGCCTCCGCCGGCCTTCGGGGCGGAGGAATTGACCTGGATGAAGCGGCTCTTAAAGCCGGAAGAGTAGTTTTTGGGGTCAGCGGTTGTCACTCACGTCATTGAACATTGAAAATTGGTCATTGAACATTGGACATTTCAATTTTTAAAATTTTTAATTTGGAAATTTTCAATGTCCAATGTCCAATGTCCAATGTTCATTGTCCATGCTCCACATACTTCACCATCTCCAGCACCTGCCCCCTGGCATCCACCTTCAGCACCACGTTGTCGCGTGGCGACTTGAGGTAGAAGCCTTCCCGCGCGGTTACGATATTGCGGTAGGCGTTGCGTTCCAGGTCTTCGTGCGGCGGCACAACGGTGGCATCCGGCGTCAGGCGGTTGGGGAAACGCATCAGACTGACGAGGTTGCCCTGCTTGTTGGAGAAAACAATGGTGGCGGATCCGGCGCCCTGTTTTTGGGCAAACCAAACGCCGGCTTTTTCGTCCAGCGGCGTTCGCTCGAGCCCGTCGGTGCGGCCCAATTGCATTTGTTCCAGCACTTTGCGCAATGACGCCGGCAGCGGCATTTCCAGCAGGATGCCCGATTCCGTTTCGCCGCGCAGGCTTTGCGCGTTCTGGCGGGCGTACAAGGCGCTGAGCACGTTTTTCGATTCGGACAGACGCCGGAAGATCGCTTCCGCCTCGGCTTTGCGGGCATTGCCGGGTTGCAGCGCGTAGGTGATGCCCAGCGCGATTTCGATCATTTCGGTTTCCTGCGTCGGTTGCCGCTTTTTATCGCGTGTCCGTTTCAGCAGGTGCAGTTCGGCATATTTCAGGGCTTCCACCGGGCGGCCCATCATGTTCAGGGCGCACAGGTGGTTGATCCGGGCCGTGACGTAGGCCGGGTCCAGGCGGGCCGCTTCGGCGAACTGGGCTACCGCTTTTTCCAGAAAAGCCAGTCGCAAGGGTTCTACGGATGGATCAATATGTTCCTGTCCGCGAGCCGCGGCGATACGGCTTAGTTTGGTAAACCAGTCGGCTTCGACGGGGTAGGTGTACTTGTCGAGTTGGGGGCTCCAGAACTCCCGGGCGCTGAGGGTATAGGCCACGCCGAGGTTGTTGTACACTTCGCGGCCCTGGTAGTACCGCAGCACGTATTCGTAGCCGGAGCAGGCCAGGCCGGTTTGGCCGATGGCCAGCAGATAGTTGCTCGACTCAAATACCTCGCACAAGGTTTGCGCAATTTCCACCACTTCCCGGCTACTGGCCTTGCGCGCTTCCAGTGCCGGGTAGCCGGGCAGGGTTTTCCCGGTCAGCCCGTACTCCCGGTAAATCCGCTCGATCACGTCGGGCATCGTTTTCAGTACGCCGTAGCCGGCCAGGTAAGCGTTGAACAGCCCCTGTATGTCGGCCACTTTTTCGGTGCGGATGTCGGCGTTATAACCCTGGTCGTAGGCCAGAAAATTGGTTTTCAGCCTTTGGCCTTTGATCTGCGACTGGTAGGCGTGCACCAGTTCGTGGCCCAGCATATAAGCCAGCGCCGACAGCGAATCGCGTCCGAAGCCCTGGCAGATACCATAAGCTTTTTCATCGAGCACGATCGCATTTTTCCAGGGCGAATAAGCCGCCACCTTTTTGTTTTCGGGGCTGATGACCAATTTGGGTTTTTTAAACTGGTAGTTGCCGTTAGCCGCGTATAATTTGTCGAGTACGGCCTGGGCCACGGCCTGGGGCGTGCCAGCGTTCAGCGGGATCGAAAAACCCAGACAGAGCGCGGCATGCCAAAATGTTTTCTTCAGCATAAGCGTGCGGGAAAAGGATAAAAGGCGGAGGCCCTTATTTTTTAGGAATCAATTGCTCGAGCAGCGCCTTGGCGCCGCGGTGGTTGGGGTATTCGTTGTCGTTGGCGAGTTTGGTGAACGCTTCGCGGGCATCGTCCTGCCCGTTTTCCGCTTTCAGGTAGCAGAGGCCCAGGTTCCAAAGGGCGTCGTTTTTCAACTCCGAGCCTTCCGCGACCGACAACGGCGTCAGCAGTTCGATGGCTTTGGCGTAGCGTTCCTGGCTCATATGAATTATACCCAGGTAATACTGCGCCGTTTGATCGTCGGGATGCGTTTCCAGGTGGCTTTTCAGAAGATTTTGCGCATCGGTGTAGCGGCCGGCTTCGAAATGCTGCAGGGCCGTGCGCAGGGTGTCTTCGGCCGTCTGCACGCCGGCCATGCCGACCGATTCCAGCCTGGAAATAGCCGTTTTAGCGCGTTGAACCTCTAGTTCCAGTTTAAAATTTTGAGAAAAAAGGGCGTTAGAGTCAACGGCAGCGGCTTCCTGACGGGTGAAAAACCACACCGCGCCGGCCAGGACGACGAGGGTTGCGGCAATTGCCATGATACGTTTCATAAAGGATGTTTTTGAAAGGTGTGAAACAGAAAGGGTGGATACGGGCGCCGCGGCGCCGGCCTGAAAAAAACCTTCCGCGGTCAATTTATGATGAACGGCGCCGATGGTCTGGCGGAGCTCCGCTTCGCCGGCGTGTTCTATGCCTTCGAGCAAAAGACGTTCGAGTTCCACGTCGTTTTGCAATTCAGGGTTTTCTTTGATTTCGGTTTCAAAAGCCTCGCGTTCCGCGGCGCTCATCGCGCCGGCCAGGTAGCGGTGGATTTTGTCGATATATTCCTCATTCATGAAGCGTTATTTTGAAAGGTATTTAAACAGAGAATGCGATTTGACCTGTTTGCGCAGGTAATCAAGACACCGGTGTTTTTTTACTTTGACAAAAGACTCGGCATAACCCATTTCTTCTGCAATTTCCGACTGAGAACGTTTTTCAAAAAAAGAGAGTCGAAGCACCCGGCGGCAATCTTCTTCCATATTTTCCAGAAATCCGGCAATGGCAATGAGTTGCTTTTCCAGTTTTTCCCGCTCTTCCTCTTCTTCCGTGATGCCGGGATTTTCCCGCTGAAAAGCGGATATATCCCCCGTCGAAAATTCTGGTTTGAGATTCGTATTTTTCAGGATCAGGTTCTTTGCGATAGCGTACAGATAGGTGCCGAGTTTGGAGCTCAGCTGAAATTCAGGCTCACGAATTTTCCGCACGAGAATGACGAGCAGTTCCTGAAACAAATCCTCCGCATCAGCCCGTCCCGCATCGCTTGCCTGCCGGGCCACCATGCGGTAATACTGCCGGTACAGCGTTTCAAAAGCCGGCGCCGCGCCTTCCCGCAGGGCTTTCAACAGGTCTTCTTCCGTTTCGTATGTCAATGATTTATCCATTAATCCGCGTTTTGGATTTTGGTTATCACCTTAATGAAAAAAAATTTGGGGACTAAGGTAAGGAGATAATGGAGGTTTAGAAAGTTTAGAAGGGTTTAGAAGGGTTTAGAAGGGTTTAGAGTGGTTTAGAGTGGTTTAGAGGCTATCGATTACCCACAAAACCAACATCTCCTGACCCCGATAGTGGCCTGTATGAACAGGTTATAAC
>CALEYM010000108.1 GCA_937926185.1 uncultured Bacteroidota bacterium
TTGTCTTTCCCCTGGCCGTCGCCTATTTGTCGCCTGTACCCTTTTTACGCCCACTGGCCGTGGCCCTGAGCCGCATGCGTTACCTGCCGCTCACGGGTATCACCTTCTATCTCGCCGTCGTGGTCAGCAATGCCCGCGCCATGCAGGTGTGGGTGCTGGTCATTTTTATGAGCCTGTATTTTATCACTTCCCTCCTGGGCGTGGTGAAAGATATTCCGAAGGAGGAGATCGACCATGCCCGCTCGCTGAAATGCAGCCGTTGGGAAGTGCTCTGGGAAGTGGTGATCAAAGGCCGGATGGACTACGTTCTGGACGTACTGCGCCAGAACCTGGCTATCATCTGGATGATGCTCGTTACCGTGGAATCCATCCTCGTTGGCGCGGGCGGCCTGGGCGTACTGATCAAAAACAGCGACCGCTTTATGAATCACGGGCGTATCGTGGCGCTTCAACTGGTCATTTTACTGGTGGGCCTGGGTATCGACCTGTTCCTCAATTCCCTCCGGAAAATGTTGTTCCGGTATTCCAAAATATAGCGCATGTCCACATACGAATCCAAAGACGTTATTCTCCGGGTGGAAAACCTGAGTGTCGTTTATGACGGTAAAACCATCATCAAAGACATCAACTTTGAAGAAAAAGATACCCGGCGCGACGGGAAGGTGCAGGGTCAGACCATTGCCTTTCTGGGCCGTTCGGGCCGGGGCAAATCCACGCTGTTTCGCGCTCTTACGGGACTTGAAATGCCGGCTACGGGGAAAGTAATGGTTCCCGACATTGCCAAATACAACAGCGACTCGGGCGCCATTGAATTAAAAGTAGTGCATGAAGGGGATGTCGGCTTTGTAGATCAGAAATACACGCTTTTCCGGCATAAAACTGTGTACCAGGCACTGCACTTCGCCATGCGTCATTCCAAAAAAGGCGAAAAGGAAAACAAGGAAATTATCGACCGGCATCTGGAAGAATGGGGCCTGAGCAAGGTAAAAGACCAATACCCCAACGAACTGTCCGGCGGCCAGCGCCAGCGCACGGCCATCCTGGAGCAACTGCTGAGTTCCGGCATATTTATCGTACTCGACGAGCCGTTCAGCGGGCTGGACGTGGGCAATATCCTGAGTGTAAAGGAAGCCTTTCAACTGGTAAACGACAGCCACGAACTCAACACGCTGATCTTTTCCACCCATGATATCGAACTGGCCACCGAACTGGCCGACTCCATTTACATCATCGGCCATCCCAGGCTTGAAAACGGCGAATTAGCCGCCTACGCGACCGTATTAAAACACTACGACCTGAAAGGCATGAATCTGGCCTGGAAAGAGGCGTTCAGCAAGGAACACCTGGAACTGGTAAATGAAATCAAAGAGGTAATGCTGAATTCTTAGTTGGGCTCTATTAAATCCCACAAATTGCCGTACAAATCCTCAAAAACAGCCACCATGCCCCATTGCTCCTTCACCGGCGCCCGTACGAAAGAGACACCCTTTTCCACCAGCGCGTTGTAATCGCGCCAGAAATCGTCGGTATGCAGGAAAAGAAAAACACGGCCGCCGGTTTGGTTCCCGACGCTTTGACGCTGCCGTTCATTCGCTGCTTTTGCCAAAAGTAGTTTACAACCGTTGGCGCCTTGCGGGGCAACCACCACCCATCGTTTGGTTTCACTCAATACGGTATCTTCCACGAGACGGAAACCCAGTTTCTCTGTGTAAAACCGAATGGCCTCGTCGTAGTCGGATACCACCAGTGCAATTTGGGCTATCTGTTGATTCATGGCATTTCCAATATTTTATTACAGGCTGCATCCAGCATCCGGAAAACCTCTTCGAAACCGTTGTCGTCGTAATACGGGTCGGGCACACTTTCGTCCTGGCCGGGATAGAGATAATCGAGGATGAGTTGCACCTTGGCGCGGTGTTCGTCGTGCCGGGCATGGCGGAGCACGTCGCGGCGGTTTTGGGTGTCCATAACGAGGATACGGTCAAAACGTTCGAAATCGGCCGGCTGAAACTGCCGCGCGCGTTGGTCGGTGATGTCGATCCCGTATTTTCGGGCAACAACAATGGAGCGCCGGTCGGGCAACTCGCCCGTATGCCAGAAACCGGTGCCGGCGCTGTCCACTGTCCAGTCGAGTCCGTTTTGAAGGACTTTATGTTTTAAAATGCCTTCGGCCAGGGGGCTCCTGCAAATATTGCCGAGGCAAACCATAAGCACACGCACGGTTACATTGAGTGATTGAGTGATTGAGTGATTGAGTGATTTAGAAGATCACGCTGTATTTCAACATAAAGGCGCCGGTGAGTTGGGTCGCCGGCGCTTGCCGGTCGCCGGTGTCGCCGTAAATGCCGTTTTCGTTGGTATCCAGGTTCATTTTTACGTCGTGGTCGTAAAACAGTTCGCCCAGCAGATCCAGCGAGAGGCCTTTAAACAGCTGGATATTGAAGTTATTGGTGAACAAAACGTCGACGTTTTGCGGCCCTTCCAGGTAATTGGAAAACAGGCGAAGCGCGGACTTGACGGCGAAGCGGTCTTTAAAATATTTGTTTTCGTACCGGCCCACCAGTTCCGAACCGAGGCCGAGAAAGTAGTTTTTATAGCTGGTGATCACGCCGTTGGCGTCGCGGGTGACGTCGTTTCCGTGAATATCGAGGAAGGCCAGCGAATCGTCGGCCACATAAATGTAACGCACGGCCACGGGGGAGTACTGGAAGGTCAGGTGCGCATCAGGTTTGTAGGTGATGCCGGGGGAAAACTGCACCAAGGCCGGCGCAATAAATTTGGACACGACGATGTCCGGATTTCCATCCAGGGTTACGGGTTTGAGGTAGTTGCTTTTGTAGGTCTTGAGCAATTGCGTTTGTGCCAGCAGGTCGGCGGAGGCATACCACTTATCGCCGATAATTTTATAACCATAGGTGGATTGCAGCCGCAACATGTCGAGGTTTTTCTGGAAACCGGACGGTTGGCTCAATGAGGTGCGGCTCTGCTTTTGCAGTGCCAGTTGAAGCGAAAACTGGTTGTTCCAGAAGGATTTTTCATCTTTACGGTTTGCCGAAATGGTGCCGAGCCCACCCACGCCGAAACAGCCG
>CALEYM010000109.1 GCA_937926185.1 uncultured Bacteroidota bacterium
ATTATAATAACAAAAAACATAGAAAAATATCCAATATCCAACAAGGAATTTCCAATATCCAACTTCCCCGCAACCTTCTAACCTTCTAACCCAATTAAGGACTTATCTTCGCATAAATAATCCCCACTACCACGGCCTGGAACAGGCCATACGCGACCCAGCTCAGCACGATCGGCAACGAAATAGCCAGTGCGCTGAAAGTGATCCACATGGAGGGCAAAACGGCAATTACCGCATATACAAGCCCCATTTCAATGCCGCGCACCCAGAAGGAACCGTGGAACAGGCTTTTGAACCGGCGCCAGAACCAGGCCAGCGCGAAACTCAGAATGAAGGGGTGCAGGAAATACAGGATCGTTTTGTCGCCGCCCATGTCGAAAATGGGGTTGTAGTACTCTTCAGCGACTTGAGGCGCAAAGGTGACGATCAGGTAAAGGGCCAGGTAACTGAATACCAGCAGGACGCCGCCTGCCACGAAGCCTTTTAGCAAAAATGTTTTCATACGTACACAAAGGTTATGTTTTTTACAAATGTTCGCCTGCCTCTACGGTCAGGTCGAAATGAAAGGTGATTTTATCGTTTACTTTGATTAATCCGAACATGGCGTGAGGCGGCTCTATACCGAATTCGCTCATGTGGAGAGATTCCTCTCCCCGGAGCTGAAAACGGTTGTTGCCCAGTACTTTTGCCTTGGCCGCGATCAGGCGTTCCTTGGTGACATTGGTGATCGTAATGCGCGCCTTGGCCGTGACCTCGAACCAGTCCTTGCATTTGCCGTTCAGGCAGCGTTCGTCCTGCCAGGTTTCGGTCAGATCGATGCTGATGTGCGGATAGGTGTCCGATTTCATGGCTTTTTGCAGATCGGCCTCGATCTTGCGGTTACGACAGTTGAAGTTGTCCACGGTGATCCGGATACCGGCATTTTTATACCGGGTTTGGCCGCCCTGGCTTTCCGCATCCAGGTATTTGGGCTGGAAACGGTCGGTACAATCACAAGAAAAAGCGTTGACGTTGGTGGTTCCTTTCAGGAACAATTTACTTTCCTCGGTGATCTGATAACGGACTTTTACAGGCGCTCCGGAATGATTTGCGGCGCCGGCGCCAAATAAAATCACTGTACCGAGCATCAGCGCCATCCGCCAATATTTGAAATTTCGCCAGTTCATAGGGCAATTTTTAGCGGTAAAGCTATAAAAAAGGATGAAAAAACGCCCCATAGCCTCTTCAGACTATGGGGCGGGCGTGTTTTAGAAGGATGATTAGAATCCGATAACTGCTTCGATCACGAAACCGCTGAATTTGCCTTCGTTGCGGTAGTCGGTAGTCGGGAAGTCATTGAAGTTCTGGATAACATATTCGCCTTTGAGCAGCATATTTTTGGTCGGGAACCAACCGGCGGCAACCGCCAGGCGGTCAACCGAAACTTCGAGTTGGTTGCCACCGGCATCCAGCACACCGCGCGGTTCGCCGGTCACGTTGGTGTAGCGGCCACCGATGTACATTTGTTCGCGTGGGAGGAAGCGGTACAAACCTTCCAGTGAGAACTGGTTGAATTTGCGTTTTTCCCAGGCACTGCGGTCGGCCGTCACGTCGGCGTAGTTGCTGCCTTGCAGAATTTCATAAGAGCCGAAGAGTTCGAGGCCTTTCCATTTCAGAAACGGGTTGATCATGACTGCCGTGATGCGGTTGGGCATGTCCGGGTTGAAACGGCCAGAGGTGAACTGGCTGGCCTGAGCGGTCGCGGTACCGTTGGCTTGCAATGCCGGTTCCATGGCCAGGAAGTAGTGCGAACCGGTACGGTCGCCGGCATACAGCGTGTTGCGCTGGATGTTGCTGTTGTTGTAAACAGAGGCCGACAGGCGGAAACGCAGGTCGCTGAACGTTTTGTCAAAAGCCACTTTGGCAAAGATGGAGGGGCTTTTTTTCGTGGGCACCACGCCGCTGGCGTTGTTCGTTTCAGCGTAGTTTTCCACGTTGCCGTTGATGAAGCCGGAGGTCATACCGACCATACCCATTAAGCCGTCGACCGGGAATATGTACACTTCACCGCCGATTTCGGTCGTGAATGCGTCAAGAATGTAGTTCTCCACGAATGGGTTGAACATCGCGTTACCGCCATCGGTGCGGCGGAATTGCATGTCGCCGAAGTTAGGTTGGAAGTGACCGATTTTGACGCGCACATAGTCGGTAAACCATTGCGGGTTGTTGAACATCGGCAGTTTGTCGATTTGGATGTAGCCGCCTTTCACCCAGAACTCGGAGTGGTGGCGCGACGACATGTAGTTTTCGAGGGCTACCCGGATACCGTCGGCGATCTGGAAGTCGAGGTTCAGGTTGGCCATGGCCAGGTTAAAACCCGTGAGGCTGGCCGAGGTGGAGTCTTCGGCTTTGATCACGCCGTACAGCAGGTTTCTGTTCGTGGCGTTGGTACCCGAAACCGGCACGTAGGTAGGATCGTTCTCGTGTTTGATCGACTGGAAATCCTGTGTAAAGGCGCCGCCGATGCGGATTTTAAACCCGGTGTATTCCGGTTGTTCGGCTTTTTTGGAAGGTTCGAACACGTTGATACCCGTTTGGTCCCAGGGACGGAAGTATTGAAGACTGGGTTGTTGAGCCAGGGCAAAGGTGGCGCTAAAAAGCAGCGCGAGGACAGAGATAATAAGGCCGTTTTTCATAACAAACAGTTGATTGATTTAAGTCTTGAATTAATTAGATATTGATTTGTTTCATCGTTACCGAGAACACCACTTCGATGTCGTTGCCGGTGGTCATGGTACCGAATAAAGCTTTCGGCGGATCGATTTTATAGTCGGTCATTTTCAGTTTTTTGGAGCCGCTGAACGTGGTGGCGTCGCCAGTCACTTTTCCTTTCACCTGGAGGTCTATTTTGTTCGTGAAGCCGGCAATGGTCAGGTTACCCGTCGCACTGATGTCGTAGGCGTCGCCTTTTTTGGTCAGGCTGTTTATTTTTTCCAGTTTGAAAATGATCTTCGGATGCGATTTGGCTTTCAGCGCATCGTAGGTTTTGTTATCTATCACACTTCCCTTCGTGCTTTTGTTGGACTTAACCGTTAACTCTACCATCACAC
>CALEYM010000110.1 GCA_937926185.1 uncultured Bacteroidota bacterium
TTCGTAGTGTCCATGATCGAATTCGTTTAAAAATTTAGAATTGAAGGTTTTTAACCATTCCAAGTGATGGTTGAGCAGGAGCGTATTTGACAGGTTATCCAAAAACTGCCGGGCTTTTGCCCTGCCTTTTTCAGGCATGTACTTTAAAGTTCGTTCCCGGTATTGGCGAATAAGTGTTTCAACGGCTTTGGGATCGTCCTCGGGGATGAAACCTTGAAACCCTTCGGTACAAGCCTGTTCTGCCTCCTGATACAGCACCGGGTTATCGGAAGCCAGCACAAAGAGCGTGAAGGCTTTCAGCAACTTCAGCGAAGCATTATCAGTTTGGTCGCGCAGCAAGCGGGTAGCCGCGCCGCGCAGGTGTTTGATGTTGTCGTTGTTGCTGCCGGAGGTGTCCCAATCCATCAGGTCGAGGTATTGCAGCAGCCGTTCAAACGAGAGTTCATTTTTGCCGGCATCCGTATCATCCAGCAACGAAAAATTAACGGAAATTCCCTCAGGCGTTTTTCTACCCAGTTTAGCCTCATAGCCTGTACGCGCATACTTGGAGTTGAAATACAGGTAAATCCATCCTTTGAGCGCGAAATTCCCCGTGCCTCTCTCTTTCGATTCTTCGTTCAAATATTCATTACAGGCCTCCACCATGTCTCCGATTGCTCTACGCCGCTTGGCGGCCACCTCTTGGTAAGCAAAATCAATCAGAAAATCGAGGCTTTTAGTCAGGACGTTTTTGATTTCTCTGTTCGGCAGGTCGAGGTTGCCTTTGGACAATGCCTCTCCGTTGTTTTTCAGTTTAGCGCCGAAGCAAGCCAGTACTTCGTCCAATGCCCGCTGCTCGGCATGGTACCGGCGCACATAGTCAAAAAGCGCCACCACGTACTCCTCCGGCTGCTTTTTTCGGATCGTGAGGGTGTACATTTTCTGGTTGAAAACAACCGTCCAGTCCTCAACAATACCCGCGCAAACGAGGCGGTAGATGGCTTTGTCGGTGTCGGCTTTCAGGCGGCGGGCGTAGTAGAGGGCGCGAAGTTCCGGGTCAATGTCGGGCGACCAGTTGGCTATGTCTGCATTCGTTAGGGCTTCAAGAAATTGCTCGTAGGTATCAGTATTTTCAAGGGCTTTGCCTATTCTTTCCGGGGCATCCATATCTTCAAGTCGCAGCAACCTTTTCATCTCACTAATTTGGTCCCGGGCACTTTCATATTGGTTCGCAAACCCAACCTCAATCGCTTTCCATTCACCCGGATGCATCTCACTTAGATGCTGCAGGATGCCGTTTTGTGGTTTTCTGGCATATTTTTTTACAAACGCATCTAATGAAGGTAAGCCATCATTTTCCTGCTCAATGATCTGGCGGAGTTCGGCATGAATCCCCGGGTTTCCACTGGCAGACTTCAACTTCCATTGGTCAGCGATGTCAAGGTACCCCAAATCCTCTCCACTTGGCCCTTTGACATAAACTCGGAATTTGCCATCGGCCTCCCTTTCCCAATATGTTGTTTTAATCGCATACCCTGAGTTATTCTCAATAGCGACATCCCATGACGTGGTATCCGGTTTCCCGGGGAAAGTGATTTTGTCAAACAACTCTCGCACCATAGCCTTCTCCTTCTCCGGCCCCTTGAACGAATTTTTGTAAAAGAACTCCGGTATGCCGCGGTCAATTTCCAATACCATGGCCTGGATTTTTTCTTTTCTGTCTAAAAAGTTCAGGAGAGCGTGGAAATCAGATTCTTCAAACCAGCGATCAGTAAGCCTTGGAGGTAAGTTAAATCTATCAATTGTTTTGCGGTCAAAGCCATAAAGTTTCTGCTTATTGTACAGGATGAACGCCAGCGCCAAACGCCGGTCGCGCCCTGCCCGCCCGCACTCCTGCACAAAACCCTCCGGCGAAGATGGCATATTGAAGTGTGCCGTAAAGCGGATGTTGGGTTTGTCAATCCCCATCCCGAAGGCTTTGGTCGCCACCATCAGTTTCAATTTGCTGTTGAGAAACAAGTCCTGATTCCGAAAACTGTCGATATCGATGCGTTTGGACGTGCTCTCGTTCTCGTCCGATGCGCCCATGAAGGTGCCGACGTATTTGTGAATGTTAGGATCGTCCTTGGGCAGGTGCTCCGGGATAGCTTCCAAGAATCCGGCGGTTTGAAGATTATCGGCTACGCTCTTCCTCTGATTGGGTGGCAGAGGCACGGGTTTTCCTGCTGCATCCAGCATTGGAACTCCTCCCGGCCCAATTGCCGGCTTAAACTTTTCCGTAACACCAAGTACCCCTGTCCGGTGTGGAACAAAAATCAGCCCTGCATTATTCTTGGATAATTTTTCATCCGGGGAACCGGGATACTGAATGCGCTTAAGGGCCATTAAGAAATCCTCGGGAGGCGCCTCTTTGTCAGAAACAATGTTTCGCGCTTCCTCCCAAATAGTCTTGATCTTGTTTTCATCATTGT
>CALEYM010000111.1 GCA_937926185.1 uncultured Bacteroidota bacterium
TGCTATCCAGCACAGAACCGGGTGAGGGCCCAAAAAACGGTTGGTCCTGTTCGGATTTTGCCTTTGTGGAGGAAATTGTTTTACTTGATTCGAGGGTTTGCATACGCGGAGGGATATGCAGTGAAAAAATGCAAATTATGCAAATACACCCAATAAAGTTATGACAAACCGGGTATTCACCAAAATATTTTCAACAATTCATTTGCCTGTGCAAGCCGTAAGTCCTCACACCGGTTCCTCCCGCATCAGTTCATCCCCGTTGATCACCGTCGTCATAAACACATAGGCTTTATTCATCACATAGCGGAAGTCCTGGCGGATGATGTGCATGAACGACAGGTGCCAGCGGTAGCGGCGTCCCACGAGGCAGCCGGCGCTGAAGCGGTCGACGAAGGCGGGGGTGATGTCGCGTCCGGTGGAGTGTTGGTTGATCCCGTAGGCGTTGCCGATGTCGATCGGGTCGGAGGCGCTTCGGAGGCCGTCTTTATTGCGGTCGCGGTGCAGGCGCACCCGGCCTGTCTGAACCAGGGCCGGTTGATTACCTTTATGCATGCCATCGACCCAGGCCTTGTACTGGCCGAAGGCGATACGGGCGGCGCCGAGGCGGTTCAGGGGGTTCAGGGTGTAGAAACGGCCGGGTTCGGTGGTGGCCTGGTCGTTGACGATCATTTCCGGGCGTCCGCCGGGGGCGATACGGATAACCATGCGGCGGTCGTTCCACTCGTTGAAGCGGTCTTTATTAGGGCGCCCGTCGGGGTCTATGCCTTCCACGTATACGATATTGTACATATCGGGGGCGCGGGCCACCCAGTAGCCTTTTTTGTACATATACCGAAGGATACGTTTGGCCAGCCGGACCGAAGGGTCGTCGGTGGGTTGATTGTCCAGCTGAACGGGCAGAAAACGGGCCGGTTGTTCGTCATTCAGCGCCTGTAGCACTTCGGCGGTCAGCAGGTTATCCACGTATGGCAGGTTGGCGTGCCGGTGAAAGGCGATGACGGCATTCCGGGTGTCCAGCGACAATTGGCCATCGGCCAGCCGCACCGGCCAGAAGGGCATTGTTTCGTTCCCGTCGATGATCGGATCGAGCAAACCCAGTATGCATAGTCGAGTCTGGATTTCCACGGTGAGCGGAGCGTTGGCGGGCTGTCCGAGGTCGCTGATGGAAATGTTTTGCCCGCGTTCTATAAGTTGTTGTATCAGTGCTGCCATCGTATCTGGCGTTTTACAGGGTAATTTGAACGGATGTCAGGCCGGTTTGGAAGCATCCAGTTTTTTTAAGATTTCAGCCGGGTTTAGCGTACCGAAACCATATTCCACGTCCTCTCCCTTGTTGAAGGCACGGCGGGAGGCAGACGTTTCACACAACAGGTTGAACAGCAGTGCCGGCGCCAAAGACTGGTTGTTTTCCCGTTGCCATTGCCGCACGAGGGCCAGAAAACCGGCGGTATATGCGGCGGCAATCGACGTGGATTTCAGGTTGGTCACCGTTTGCCGGCCCGGCGTAGAGGTGAGCAGCCCTTCCCCGGGCGCCAGCAGGTCGAGGTCGTAGCTGCGGGCGGAAAAAGCGCAACGCTGCCCGTACTGGTCGTGGGCGCCCACAGAAAGTACGCCGGTGAGCTGGGCGGGATAGCGCGATTCGGGTTTTTTATTTTCGGAAGTGCCCACGGGGGCTACCAACAGGATGCCCTGGTCGACAGCGCGGTTGATCAGAATTTGCAGCTCTTCCACTTCCTGCACGTCCAGGTCGGGCAGGTCTACCAGCATGGCTACGACGTCGGCCCGCGCATCAATCGCCCAACGAAGCCCCGTGATCAGGTTTTCGGGTGTGACGAGGTGGTCTTGTTCGCCGATCTTACCCACCAGTAAGCGCGCCTCGGGGGCCACGCCAAATACAGAGTGGCCACATCCGGCAGCCACGACGGCAGCCTGGGTACCCAGGCCGTGACGGTCGGTCATGGGCAGACCGTTTTCCGCTTGAAAAAGCTCGCCTAAATTGGGCAGATCCGGATGAGCCGTGTCGGCGCCGGTACTGAGTATCGCAATGGCGGCGCCGCGCCCCGTAAGGTGGCGCGACAGCCACCAGTCGCGGGGGATGAGCGTATTTTGGACGCCCCAGTTGAGTTTTTGTGGCGCGGGGTTTTGCCAAAATGCCGGTGGAGGGGTGGCAGCGGGCGGGGGTTCCGACGCCCCCCGGGATGCGGTCAAAGTGTCGGGTGTTACATCCGGCGGCGGAGCAAACCGGATACCACCCGCAGCGCCGGCCCTGGGTGGTTCCAAAACACGGGGCGATCTGGGCAGCGTTCCCACCCCTGCTCTCAGGCGTCTTTCTTCTTCCAGCAGCACTTCCAGCGGCGGCACCACGCGGGTTTCGCCCTCCGGAATTTCCTCGTTGCCGAGCAACGTGTCGTCGTTGGCCAGCGGAGGGGGCGGAGTGGCCGTCGCATCCTCGTCGGGCTGGTCTTCCGGGGCCGCGGGGAACACCACGACGCCGCCGAATATTCCGCCGGCCGGTGTGGCCGGCGGCTCCTCAATCACTTTTTCGGCCCTGCCCGACCAGTAGTACCAGCCGTTTTTGTCGTGGAACCAGACATCATTGCCTTGCAGGTCTTCACCCCGGGCTATATCAGGCTCCACCTCGATCTCCGCGCCTTTGTACATCATGCCGACCGGCGGGTCGGCATCCGTCGCCCGCGGCGCCCGGCGAATGTTGGTATCTTCTAAAAATCGGATTTTCATAATTGGCAGTGTTTAATTTGGTTTATGAGGGTTTATGAGGGTTTATGAGGGTTTATGAGGGTTTATGAGGGTT
>CALEYM010000112.1 GCA_937926185.1 uncultured Bacteroidota bacterium
TATTAGTTTTGGGTGGTTTTTGGGGTTTTTGGGGTGTTTTTTGTGTTTTTTGGTTTTTTTTGTTGTTTATTGGGGGTTTATGGGGGTTTAGAAGCTAACGATTACCCACAAAACCGACGTCTCGAGGCCTCGGAGAGGCCCAACGTTTGTAGAGCGGGTCGTTGAGTAAGACCGTTGGGCCTCGGAGAGGCCTAACAATCGTGGTATTTAGCAGTCTTTTTTTGATTTGATTCACTAATGATGATAACGTTAGGCCTCTCTACCGCCGAGCCTCGGCTATGCATATCGCTGCCCTTGGGAAACCCCACCCCCGACCCCTCCCCTAAAGTGGAGGGGAGACGCGACAAACACCGTAGAGTACGCCGCGGCACACTCTACGTCTCCCCTCCCCTTCAGGGGAGGGGTCGGGGGTGGGGTTTCACGCGGCAGGGTACAATATCCGGATAGCCGCCATTTCTCAAAATTCAGTCAGAAACAAAGGAATATATCATTGAAAATGGAGCAAGCGTATTTTCATATCGAATCTTTATCTCCCTTGTACGAAGCCGTACAAACCGCATCCATTTTCCCAGACTCCAAATATTTCACCGATTGCGTACCGAAATTGCGCGCAGGCGAAATACTGGCGGCTTTCGAAACTGCGCAAAAGCAGCCCGGTTTCGACCTGAAAACGTTTGTCGAAACGTATTTCGAGCCGCCGAAAAATCCGGACACGGGATATAGCCCGGGCAATAAACCCATCGAAGAACACCTGAACGCCCTGTGGGACGTGCTTACCCGCGAGCCCGATGCGCGGGGCGGTACGCTGATCCCCCTGCCCAAACCCTATATCGTGCCCGGCGGGCGGTTCCGGGAAATTTATTATTGGGACAGCTATTTTACCATGCTCGGGCTGCAGGTGTCCGGTCGCGTGGATATTATTCAAAACATGGCAGACAACTTCGCCTACCTCGCCGACACCCTCGGTTTCATCCCCAACGGCAACCGGACGTATTACCTGGGCCGTTCGCAGCCGCCTTTTTTCGCGGCAATGGTAAGCCTGCTGGCCGAAGAAAAAGGCCCGGACATCTGGCGGCAATACCGTCCGCAACTGGAAAAAGAATATCATTTCTGGATGCGGGGCGAGCAACAGGTATCCACAGAGCATCCTGCCCATCGCCGGGTGCTGCGCATGCCAGGCGGCGAAATACTGAACCGCTATTGGGATGACAACGATACGCCCCGGCCGGAAGCATTCATCGAAGACGTACACACCGCGCAGCAATCCGAAAATCCGCCCGCCGTGACGTACCGCCACATTCGCGCGGCGGCCGAATCGGGCTGGGATTTCAGCAGCCGCTGGTTTGCCGACGGACAAAATATGGCCACGATTCAAACAACCGACCTTGTACCGGTCGATCTCAACTGCCTGCTGTATTTTTTGGAAATATCCCTGTCGGAAGCTTATGAATTGTCGGGCGATACCGCCTGGGCAGGTTATTACCATCATAAAGCGCAACAACGCCGCTTAGCCATTTTAAAATACGGCTGGAACGAAGCCGCCGGTTTCTTTTCCGATTACCACCACACCGGACAAAAGCAATCGGAACAACTGACCCTGGCCGGCGTTTTCCCGCTGTTTTTTAATATTGCCGCGGCCGAACAAGCCCGGAAAGTAGCCGAAACCGTAGAGCATAAGTTCCTGTACGCCGGCGGCCTCGCCACTACCCTGCATCAGACCGGCCAGCAATGGGATGCCCCGAACGGCTGGGCGCCCCTGCAATGGATCGCGTACAAGGGTCTTAAAAACTACGGTTTCCATGAATTAGCCGGTAAAATCCGCCGGGCCTGGATGCAGCACTGCGAAAAAGTGTACGCCGAAACCGGGAAAATGATGGAAAAATACAACGTGATGGAGCTGAACCTGCCGGCCGGCGGCGGCGAATACCCGAATCAGGACGGGTTTGGGTGGACGAACGGGGTGTATTTGAAGTTCAGTGCAGCGCAGTAATGAATACGACTTCTCGCGCCGGATCCTCCACATACAACCGCTCCACAACCGCCGCCCTGTTTTTCAACACCGCCTGCTGATTGATCGACCCTTTATCCGTGATTTCCCCGGCATCGACGGACAGCACGAAATCGGCGAATACCGCCCGTTTCACCTGGGTGGAGCTACCCGTGCTTTTTTGTGCCAAATGGTCGAGCACCCCTTGCAGGGCTACCCTGGCGGCAGGATGAACGATCAGAGACTGCGCATCATCCGTTTCCAGACCGGTGATTTTCCGCAAACCCTGCACATCGGGAAAAACAATGGCGCCCACAAAAGACTTGTCCTGCCCGGTTATGACGGCGTCCTGAACGATCCCGGGCCCGGCGGCAATAAGTTGTGCGCGGATCACCCCTGTGTGCACCCAGGTGCCGGTATCCAGTTTAAAATCCTCGGTGAGGCGTCCGTCGAAGATGAATCCCGCATTGGGGTTGCCGGGTTCGGCAAAACGCAGGGCGTCGCCGCTGCAGAAAAAACCTTCGTCGTCGAAAGCGGCGGCGCTCAGTTCGGGTTGGCGCCAGTAGCCGGGCGTGATGTTGGGGCCGCGATACCGGGCCTCGAATTTGTCGCCCGCGGGCACGAGTTTGAGTTCGAGTCCGGGCGCCGGGCCGCCGAGCAGTCCGGCGAAACCGTCCTTTTGCGTACACAGCAGCGCGGCCGGGCTCGACTCGGTGCAACCCAGGCCGGCAGAGATAAAGATCCGTTCGCCAAGGCTTTCAACGGCAATCTCTTCCAGCGCATCCCACACGGGCTGACTGATGCTGGCGCCACCGTAAAACAACATTTTCAGGCGGCTGAAAAAGGTATCGCGCAATCTTTTGTCGGCTTTCAAATACGGCAACAGCGCTTCAAATCCTCTCGGCACGTTGAAATACACCGTTGGCGCGATCTCCCGCAGGTTGGCCGCGGTGGCGGCAATACCCGCCGGCGTAGGGTTGCCTTCGTCAATATAAAAGGTACCGCCGAGGTACGAGCAAAGGCCAAAATTGTGGTTGCCGCCGAAGGTATGGCTCCAGGGCAGCCAGTCGAGCATCACCAGGTCATCTTCCAGGAAAGGGTAACTTTGGCGCAATTGCTGCCAGTTGGCGCAGATGTTCCGGTGGGTGTTGATCACGGCTTTGGGCCGGCCGGTAGAGCCGGAGGTGAACAGTATTTTGGCAACGGTTTCCGGTTTTATATTTTCAAATGCCTGTTGTACGCCGGGGCCGGGAAGCGTTTTAAGCAGCTCATCAAACGGTGTTAGGGGCATGTTTTCCGGAAAATCCCGCACGGCCACGATCTCCGCGCTCCCCGCGACAGCCCGTAAGGCCGCTTCATATTTTTTGCCGCTGGAAACGAAGATCAACGCCGGCGTAAGCAGTTCGATACATTGCCGCAAACGGCCAAAATCGTCCGAACGCAGGGAATAAGCCGGGGAAAGCGGTGCATGCGGAACGCCGGCATGCAGCGCCGCGAAGGCGAGCAAGGCGTGTTCTATGCTGTTTTCCGACAAGATGGCCACTGGCCTTTCCGCGCCCAGGCCGCGGTCGAGCAGGGCCTGTGCGATGCTTTTCACGGCTTCCAGTGTTTGGGCGTAGGCGTATTGGCGCCAGGCGCCGGCGGCATCGCGTTGGGCCATGAAGATGCGTCCGGGAGTGGTTTCCGCCCAGCGGATTAGCGGTTCGGTTATTCGGGCGGGGTATGGGGCGAGGGGGACGGCGGAAGACAACAGGAAGGAGCCATCCGGATTCCGGCGTTGGCGGATGTCCGTTTCGATGAAATTCATTTCGTTGAAAGACGGCTGCTTAACGTTGGATGGCATCGATTGAAAAGGATAAGATTGCCGCAAATCAGGAAAAATAAAGGCCGTCAAACTGACGGCCTTACGGTAGCCCCGACGGGAATCGAACCCATATCTAAGGTTTAGGAAACCTCTATTCTATCCATTGAACTACAGGGCCAAAAAGGGAGGCAAAGATAAGAGAGAGCGTACCCTTTTTTAAAATATTTTTCGGGGCGATTTCGCCGTTCAACAAATACACAATACTTTTCGCAGCATATCCATCTTGCGACGGTTCGTGCCGGCGCAGAACAGTAAGGTGTAACAAATGCAGCATTTATGCCAAGAATAATCAAATCCGGACTGATCCAGATGTCTTTGCCCAAATCGGAGGGCGAGGGCACGATCGCGGAGATCATGGAGGCCATGATCCAAAAGCACATCCCGTACATTGAAGATGCCGGCAGGCAGGGCGTGCAGATACTGTGCCTGCAGGAAATTTTCAGTACGCCATACTTCTGTCCCGGACAGGATGCCAGGTGGTATGCCAGCGCCGAAAGCGTACCCGGCCCCACGGTAGAGCGTATGCAACAGTATGCCCGCAAACACAACATGGCGATCATTGTGCCCATTTATGAAAAAGAGCAGGCCGGCATATTGTACAATACCGCGGCAGTGATCGATGCCGACGGCCAGTATTTGGGCAAATACCGTAAAAACCACATTCCCCATACCTCAGGTTTCTGGGAAAAATATTTTTTTAAACCCGGAAACCTCGGCTACCCGGTGTTTCAAACGCGCTTTGCCAAAGTGGGGGTTTACATCTGCTACGACCGGCACTTCCCGGAAGGCGCGCGCGCCCTGGGCCTGAACGGCGCCGAGATCGTGTACAACCCTTCGGCCACGGTCGCCGGACTGTCGCAGTACCTGTGGAAACTGGAACAGCCGGCGCATGCGGCGGCCAACGGCTATTTTATGGGTTGTATCAACCGGGTAGGCGAGGAGAAACCCTGGAACCTGGGCAAGTTTTACGGTACTTCTTATTTCGTCGATCCGCGCGGACAAATTTTTGCGCAGGCTTCCGAATACAAGGACGAGCTGCTGGTAGCCGAATTCGACCTCGACATGATAGATCAGGTGCGCTCGGTGTGGCAGTTTTACCGCGACAGAAGACCGGAAACATACGATCCGCTGGTGGCGCTTTAAAATGCCGCCTTTCCAGCGCGACCGGCCATAAACGCCGCCAGTATGCCTGCCGCCACGGAGGCGTTCAGCGATTCCGCCCCACCGCCCACACCCCGCGGGATGGTGAGCCGGCGGGTGAGCAGGGCTTCGACCCCGGGGCTGATGCCGCTGCCTTCGCTCCCGATGACCAGCAGCCCTTCGGCGGGCAATTTTGCCTCGAACAGGTTTTCTCCATCCAGTACGGCGCCTAAAACCGGCCAATCGGGTTTGACCGACAATAAATCGCCCAGCGCGGTTTCCTGTACCGGTACCCGGAAAACGGCCCCCATACTGGCTTGCACCACCTTCTGATTGTACACGTCGGCACAGTCGGGCGAACAGAACACCGCCGGGAAGCCGAACCAATCGGCGATACGCAGTATAGCGCCCATGTTGCCGGGATCGCGGATGCCGTCGAGGTAAAACGCGGTGGCGCCCCGGAGCTGAACGCCGGTATCCGGCATTTGCGGTATTTCGGCTACGGCCACTACGGCGTTGGGTGTTGTGAGCGCCGATATCTTTTTTAATCCGGCTTCGCTGACCGGGGTGAAAATGGAGTTAAAAGTCGCCATCGCCGCCGCATTTTCTTCCCGCCAGCGTTCCAAACCATAAATAGCGGAGACGGAAATTCGTTTTTGGGCCAGCAGTTCCAACACTAATTTGCTGCCTTCCACGGTGAATTTGTGATACTTTTGCCGGTACTTTTTTGCCTGCAGGGCGTTCAGAAATTTTTGCTGGCTGGCAGATAGCATGATGTTTACATTTATAAAACAGGCGAATGGACGGTTTCAGCCCCGATTTTGACGTCAAACACGTATGTATTTGTTCTTGAGGAATATAAACTTCCGGAAATCGCCGGGTAAAAGGCATAAAGGGTTTGCCGGCCTGCCGGCGGCTGTTTTGTTACTGGGCTTGTTTATTAGCGCCTGCAATGTTACGAAGCCGCTCAACGAGAGCAAAGCTCCCCTTCTGCTGAAAAATAACCTGGAACTGAAAACGGAGAAACCGTTGCCGCTCGATCAAAAGACGCCATTGTTGTATGAGTTGAGTTCCTTGTACCGCCAAACACCCAACGAACGCAGCCTGCTCGCTTTCCGCACGCCAGTGCGTATGTGGTGGTATTTCAGGCACCATGACAAAGACAAGAAATTTTCCCGCTGGGTAATGAAAAAGATCGCGGAGCCGCCCGCCTTGTTCGACGAAGAATTGGCTATCCGAACCTCCAGCAACCTGCAAAACTACATGCGGCAACGCGGCTATTTTCATGCGGTCAGCCACTATAAAGTTGATTTTTCCCAACGCCGGTTTTTCTTCGGACTCTTCAATAAGCCACCCAAAAGTTATACCGCCGCCACGGTGAGCTACACGCTTTCGCTTGGCCCGATCCACCAATTGGGGAATGTGCGGTTCGCCAGTCGGGACAGCAATATTCAACATATTCTGGATCAAACGGCCGGCGGCACATTGCTGAAAAAAGGCGCCCCCCTTGATGGCCGCAGTTTTGAGGCCGAAAAACTCCGCATTACCTCGGAAATGAAAAACCGGGGCTATGCTTTTTTTATTCCCAATTTCGTGGAATTCAACGGCGACAGCACGGGCGCCGTGGCCGACGTGACGGTGGAAGTGCTGCGGCAAAACGACTCATCCCTGCACAAGACCTACACTCTCGGCAATATCGCGGTCTTCTCCGACCTGGTGCCCGACCTGACCAGTATCCGAAAGGACACGACCATTCAGGGCATTTATTTTGCCACTTCCGACCCTGAGTTCGAAGTCAAACCCGGACGTCTGATGAATGCCATCCGGATACGGCCCGGCAGCCTGTACCGCCAGGCCGATTTTGACGAAACCGTGCATCAACTAAATTCCCTGGGCATCTTTCGCTTTGTAACCCTGCGCCCCCTGCAAGATTCCATTCAACCGGAAAAAATAAACGTGGCGATATCCTTCAAGCTGAACAACCGGTTTGCCTGGGGCGGCGACCTCGAAATGAACTCTTCCACCAATTCGGGAAGTACGCTCAGCGGGCGGCTGCTCGGCGTGTCGGGCAGTTTGTCGGCCACCAACCGCAACCTGTTTCACGGCGCCGAAAACGTCCAGACCAACCTGGCATACAGCCTTGAATTCGACCTGGCGCCCGAACGGAACAGCCTGATTTTTTCACAGGAATTCAGGATCACCAACGAACTCCGTTTTCCCCGGTATTTCGATTATTTCGGCTTCTGGCGCAGGCTCAACCGTTTTAACCTGATTTCCGACCGCTTTTACGAACGCTTGCGCAACGACGGCCAAACCCACCTGGCACTGAACTACAGCTATCTCG
>CALEYM010000113.1 GCA_937926185.1 uncultured Bacteroidota bacterium
GGCGCCGGTGACGTCCCGGATCTCCAGGATGTTTTTGGCCGTAATACCTGCGCCGGGCATGACGATGATACGGCCCGCTGCTTTTTCCACCAGTTTTTGCAATAAAAAACGCCCTTCGTAAGCCGTCACGGCCTGTCCTGAACTCAGCACCCGCCGAACGCCAAGCCTTATAAGGGTTTCCAGGGCTTCAAACGGGTCGGTGGCATAGTCGAACGCGCGGTGGCAGGTAACGTCCATGCCGCGGGCCGCGTCGAGCATGGCCTGCATGGCAGGCACGTCGATCCTTCCGGCTGCATCCAGCGCGCCGATCACTACTCCATCGGCGCCGGTTTCCCGGCAGAAGCGGATGTCGTCGAGCATGATGGCCAACTCATTTTCGTCGTAGCAGAAATTGCCTTCCCTCGGGCGGATGAGCACGTTGATGGCTATATCGAGGTGTTTGCGCGCTTCGCGCAGCAAGCCGGGCGAGGGAGTGAGGCCGCCGCCGTCGAGCGCGCAGCACAGCTCGATGCGTTGGGCGCCGGCGCGTTGGGCGGCCAGGGCGGACTGGATGTTGGTGGCGCAGACTTCGATTCTGACGGACACAGTTCTGTTGCTTTTGTTTCAGACAAAGGTAAAACAGAAGGCAAACGTCCTGTTTGTTAGTCCAGCAAAATCAAGGGTTTATTTACCCATATATTTTCTGTTAAAACAGAAATCATATAAACCCCGGCCGGCAAATCACGCCAGTCCAGCCGCAACAAATCGTTGGCTCGTTCGGGATTTTCCCGGCGAACCAAAACACCGTCCATACTGTGCAGCGCCACTGCCGAAAGCAGACCGCCATTTAGTGATTTGACACAAACAATACCGTCGCCGGGATTGGGATAAACAATAATATTTCTTCCATTTATGGGCTCTGTCGTTCCGACCAGGCAACTATCCACCACCATAACAGTCGCCGAACTGGTACAACCGTTCGGCGCCGTGGCAACGGCGGTGTATTCACCGGGTTCTGACACCATTGCCGGATTTTGGTTGATGGGGAAACCCGGGCCATACCAGGTAATGGTTGTACCAGGCGTCGTGGTGTAAGCGGTGATCAGGATGCTCGGTTGCTCGCAGGTCAGTACGCCGCCTTCGGCGCTGAGGGTCGGCGCATCAGTATCCTGAGTCACCGTCACTTGTGCCGTACCAGTGCAGCCGTCGGGCGTGGTGGCCGTCACCGTGTAAATACCCGGTTGGGGAAAGGGCGGAGCCGACCAAACGAAGGTGCAGCCGGCAATATCGGCGGAGGCAGTCAGGGTGATCGCCGGCGTTATGCAGGTTATGACGGGCGTCGCCGGGGAAATACTGACTTTTGGTATCGGCGGCGCAGGCACGGCCCATATCTGAATTTCGCTGCTGCAACCGTTCGGCGCTGTCGCTTTCACGCGATACCAGTCGGCCACGCTTACCTGCACGTCTTCGGTATTGGCGGTAAAGCCGTTCGGGCCCGTCCATAAAAACTGTGCGCCGGGCAAAGGTGAAGAAGCGTCGAGATATAACAGGGAGTCGCCACAAGCCGGCGGCCATTGGCTGACATTAATGCCTGGAGTGGCCAGATTGGCCACTACTGTCACCTGGGCATGGGCGGTGCAACCGTTTATCGGGTTGGTCACTGTCAGCTGATACAGGCCCGCTTCAGGCGCCTGGGGATTTTGGAGCGTCGACTGAAAGCCATTCGGCCCACTCCACAGAAACAGGGCATCCGGGGTATCGCCAGCCGTGCCGTACAGGTTTGCAACGGAATTAGCACAGTCGAGGGTATCGGCAGCAGCCGAAGCAAATGGCGGGTTTTGGTCAGCCTGCACTTCCGCGGAAGCTGCGCCTGTGCAGCCGTTAGAGGTCGTCACGACGACAGTATAGAGGCCCGGCTCTCCGATTTTTGGTTCGGCAAGTGTGGAGATGAAACCGGCGGGGCCCGTCCAGAGATAAGAAACCGGCGTCAGGTCGGCGTTTGCCTGAAGAGTCGTTTCGGTGACGACGCAATTCAGCACCCCCCCAATGGCGACGACCGTGGGCGCCTGCTGATCGGCTACTACTTCGGCGGTAGCAGTTGCCGTGCAGCCATTCGCACCGGTAACCGTCAGGGTATAGATGCCGGGCAGGCCGGTTTCAGGATCAGAAAGCGTGGAGTAAAATCCTCCCGGCCCGGTCCACTCATAAGTAGCATCAGGATCGTTGGAGGCGCCCGACAAAGTTATATTCAACAATGTACAAGTAACGGTGTCGCCTGAAGCCGCGGCCACAGGCGAGGCCTGGTCTGCTTCCACCGTCACCGTTGCCGTGCCGGAGCAGCCGTTCAAGCCGGTCGCGGTAAGGGTATAAACACCTGGTTCGGTCACCTGAGGATTGGCCTCCGTGCTGCTGAAACCGGCCGGGCCGGTCCATTTCAACATGGCTGATGCCGGAAACGCGCTGCCTGAAAGGTTTATGGCCGGCGCGAAGCAGGTCAGGGTATCGGGATTGCCGGCAAAAGCCTGCGCCGGCGCGATATCCTGTTCAATCACGATGGTATCCGTTTTTATACAGTTGATGCCCGAGGCCGTGAGCGTATTCGTCAGGATGTAGGTTCCCGGGGCCGTCACCGTCAGGGAATTACCCAGTCCGATCACCTGCCCGCTGCCGTTCAGCCAGCGTTTCACACCGTTGCCGGGCGCCGAGCCGAGGGTGATGCTGGTCGTGGTGCAAGTCAGCATGCCGCCGCCGGTGATCCCGGCCACGGGATCAAGCGCCAAAAGGGTGAACAGAATGGTACTGTCGCAGCCGTCTGAAGATTCCAGCACTTCGGCGTACGGGCCGCCGGTTTCACAATAGTCGTTGCCATTGATCGTAAAACACTCGCCGTTGCACAGGATTCTGGTTGCAATATTGGTAACTATTGGCGGTCTGATGACGATCTTTTGTTTCACGATGCTGTCGCAGCCGAGATAAGAAACGTAAGGATCAGAGCTCAGGATATAGGTACCGGGCGCCGATAGCACGGTATAGGGCGCTTCCTCCCACATAAAGGGGGTATCTTCAAAACAGACTATTTTGTCCGGAAGTATGGTCGGCGGCACAGGCTGCATGTTAATGGCAAAACCGAGCGGCGCAGATGGCGGTTGAAAATAGTTCAAGGCCCGCACGGTGACAAAACCGGGCTGGTCGCCGAATTCAACGTATACCAATTCTCCACCGGGGTTGTACAACACCTGCGGACTGGGTTTGCCGTTGATCAGCGAACCTGGCGGAGCATTCCAGAGGAAAGCCGTGGCAAGGGGCGGCTTTTCTATCTCGTAGAAAGTTAATGCCTTGGGGCACACCTGAGAAATCCCGTTCAGTTTAGGGTTGCCACCCCCTCCGGGAGGCGCGGTACAAATTTTACCATTGATGATAAACTGGTAGTCGCATCGGTCTCCATTAAATCCATCGACCATCAGATAATACACCTTGCCTACGGTCAGACCGCTCACGTTCAAGGTAAGCGGTTGATTGGCGCCGCCCGCAAGTCCTTCATTGCATGCCACGTAGCTGATGCCTTCGCAGTCTTCGTAGAGCGCCATCTGAAGACCGTCGCCCATATAACAATTGGCTGTTTCGATGATGATGGTACCGGAAGTGGCGCCTGCCACGAAAGCGAACCACTGTTCGTTGTGGGTAAAACCGCAAAAACTGATCGGCTGTGGTCCCGGCAAAGCATCCACATTCGAAAACCAGTAATACATCGGTATGAACTGCCGCACACAAACATTGCTGCAATCATCTGCCGGCGGCAGGTAAGGGTCGGGACATTCCGGCGGTACCAGGGGATAGAATTTGCAACTGTCGGCGATAACAGCGGTTGTTTTCGCGGTACAGCCGTATTTACCTGTCACCGTCAGGGTATAAGTGCCCGGCAAATACCAGTCGACCACCCGTTGGTGCACATCCAGTGTTTTCAGGCCGCCAGGCCCGGTCCAATGGTAATCGAGCGCCGAGGGGTGCTGAAGACCGGTCAATGTGGCTGAAACGGAAGTGCAGGTGACAAAACCGCCAGTAGCCTGGGCCACTACCGGCACGGTGTCGCAATCCACGGCGGGATTTTGAGCGGAAAGTTGGGAGAGAAATGGCAACAGCAAAGCAATGACACAGAGGCGGCGGAAGGAGTTATGCATAGGCTTCGTTTTGCCGGGTAGATACTGCCTGCTACCGAAGCGATGCCTTGCTTTTAAAAATGTCCTAAGCCGCTTTCGTTACGCCACCGGCCTGTTCTTCCCGTTTCGCTTTTTTCTCCGCGTACGCTGCCGCGGCTTCCCGCACCCAGGCGCCGTCTTCCCAGGCTTGCACGCGGGTGCGCAGGCGCTGACGGTTGCAGGGGCCGTTGCCTTTTACCACGTTCCAGAATTCGTCCCAGTCGATAGGGCCGAAATCATAATGGCCGCGCTCCTCGTTCCATTTCAGGTCGGGGTCGGGCACGGTGAGACCCAATACTTTTATTTGTTCGGCGATCATGTCTACGAAGCGCTGGCGCAGTTCGTCGTTGCTGAAACGTTTGATCTTCCACTGCATGCTCTGGGCGGAGTGCACCGAATCGGTATCGGAAGGGCCGAACATCATCACGGCAGGCCAATACCAGCGGTTGATGGCGTCCTGGGCCATGTCGCGCTGTTCGGGCGAACCTTTCGAAAGGGTAAGCAGTATTTCAAATCCCTGGCGCTGGTGGAAACTTTCCTCCTTGCATATCCGCACCATGGCGCGGGCGTAGGGTCCGTAGGAACAGCGGCAGATAGGTATCTGGTTCAAAATAGCCGCCCCGTCTACCAGCCAGCCTATAGCGCCGATATCGGCCCAGTTGATCGTGGGGTAATTAAAAATAGACGAATATTTGGCTTTGCCGCTGTGCAGTTCCTCGATCATGGTGTCGCGGCTGACGCCCAGCGTTTCGGCGGCGGAATAGAGATAGAGGCCGTGACCCGCTTCGTCCTGCACCTTGGCCAACAGGATGGCTTTGCGCTTGAGAGAGGGGGCGCGGGTGATCCAGTTGCCTTCGGGCAGCATGCCCACTATCTCGCTGTGTGCATGCTGACCGATTTGGCGGATCAGTGTTTTGCGGTATGTTTCCGGCATCCAGTCTTTCGGCTCGATGCGGATATCGGCGTCGATTTTGGACTGGAACTGCGCTTCGAGCGAGTGGACGGGGGTGGTTTTATTTTCCTGGTTGGACATGGCGCAAATTTCGGATTTTTCCATCAAACGCCAAATAAGCCATTGTGTTCAGCTATTTTTTGTTTGAAACGTCGTTAAAAAAATCTTGTCGCCCGCGCCACTAATCCCGCTCTGCCGTCGTTTTTGCTAACACTTTGTAAATTAGCGCCCTCAACTTTGGCGCTACAGCTATTTTTCTAAACAAAACACGTACCTTTGCGCCCTATGAAAAAAATGTACGGCTGGCTGCTGTTCACCGGCATGTTGTGGATGCTCGCCTCCTGTAAAAGCGAATTTGAACGCGTCCGCGTGAGCGGCGACGTGGAAAAGATTCTGAGTAAAGCGTTTGAGTATTATGAAAAAGCGGAATACCAACGCGCGCAAACGCTGTTCGACCTCGTCCTGAACAACATCAAAGGCCTGGAAAAGGCCGAAAAAGCCTATTACAACTACGCCTATACCTACTACCATCTTAAACAGTACACGCTGGCGGCTTATTATTTTAAAAACTTCGCCAACACGTTTACCAACTCGGCTTACCGGGAAGAAGCGGCTTACCTGTCGGCGTATTCCAACTACCTGTTGTCTCCCACTTACCGCCTGGATCAGGCCAGCACCCGCACCGCCATCGACGAATTTCAGCTGTTTGTCAACCTGTTTCCCCAAAGCAAACGGGTGGCGGATTGCAATAAACTCATCGACCAGCTGCGCCGCAAACTGGAAGAAAAGGCTTTCGGCGAAGGCGAATTATACTTCAACCTGCGACAGTACCAATCGGCGGTGATCTCTTTCGACAACCTGCTGCGCGACTACCCCGAAAGCCCCGACGCCGAGCGCGTGCGGTACCTGATCGCCAAATCGGCCTTCCTGCTCAGCGAAAACAGCATCGTGGAGAAGAAACGCGAACGATACACCGAAACCATCACCCGCTGCAACGACTTTCTGGAAAAATACGCCGAAGGGAAATACGCCAAAGAAATCAAACAAATCCGCCGCGACGCCGAAGAAGCTTTGAAAATCGTGGTGAAGCGGTTTAAAACAACGTAATTTAATGATGAATGATAAATGATGAATGATGAATAAAGGGGTAACCCCGGCTCAGCACTCATCAAAGTTCATTCATCATTCATCATTCATAATTCATCATTATTTAAGATGAGCGATATCAAAAGCAAGGCCCAGGGCCTCGACCCCAACGTCCAACCCCGCGACGTGCGGGAACTGGTGGAAAAAACCGACAACATCTACGAAAGCATTGCCATCATCAGCAAACGCGCCCGGCAAATTTCCAGCGACCTGAAATGGGAAATCCAGCGCAAACTCGAAGAGTTCGCGGTCAGCTCCGACACCATCGAAGAGGTGCAGGAGAATAAAGAACAGATTGAAATCTCCAAATTCTACGAACGCCTGCCCAACACGGCGATCATCGCCGCGCACGAATTCATGAACGATGAAATTCAGTGGCGGTACGTGGAAGATAGGGATTAAGTGCGGATTACGGATTGCGGATTACGGATTGCGGATTGACCCAGCTCTTGGCATCCAAACTTTACCCAAACAACATTCAGTACCAAGAGTTGGGTCAATCCGCAATCCGCAATCCGC
>CALEYM010000114.1 GCA_937926185.1 uncultured Bacteroidota bacterium
AATTCAAACTCTAGTCTTTTCAACTCTTCCCTTTTCTTAGTATCCATGTTTGATTGAATTATCACCTAACTAACAGTTCGCGTATATTTCTGTTTTTTTTCCACGCGAACTAACAGTTCGCGTTACCCTACCACCCGTATCCCCAACTCCTCCAACTGCTTCAACTTGATCGCATCCGGCGCGTCGATCATCATATCGCGTCCCTGATTATTCTTCGGGAAAGCGATAAAGTCGCGGATCGACGACGCGCCGTTCATCACGGCATTCAAGCGGTCGAAGCCAAAGGCGATGCCGCCGTGCGGCGGTGCGCCGTATTCGAAAGCGCCGAGCAGGAAGCCGAACTGTGCCTCGGCCTCGGCGGCGGAAAAGCCCAGCAGGCGGAAGTTGCGGCTTTGCAGGTCGCGGTCGTGTATCCGGATGGAGCCGCCGCCGATTTCCACACCGTTAATCACGAGGTCGTAGGCGTCGGCGCGGATACTTTTCAGCACAGCGTGGTCGTCCGATTCCATTTTCACGATGTCGGCCGGTTTGGGCGAGGTGAAAGGGTGGTGCATGGCGAAAAAGCGGCCTTCCTCCTCGTCCCATTCGAGCAGGGGGAAGTCCACCACCCACAGCGGTTTGAACGCCTTCGGGTCGCGCAGGCCGAGACGGGCGCCCATTTCGAGGCGCAGTTCGGAGAGTTGTTTGCGCGTTTTTTCGTCTTCGCCGCAGAGCAGGAAGAGCATATCGCCGGGTTTGGCGCCGCATTGTTGCAGCCAGCCTTTCAGGTCGTCGGGCGAGTAGAATTTATCCACCGAAGATTTGACACTCCCGTCGGCTTCATATTTTACATACACCAGGCCTTTGGCGCCGATTTGCGGGCGCTTCACCCATTCGGTCAGCTCGTCGATCTGTTTGCGGCTGTATTCGGCGCAGCCGGGCGCGCAGATGGCCAGCACCGTGTCGGCGCTGTCGAACACCTGGAAACCTTTGCCCTTGGCGCTGCCCGTCAGGTCGACGAATTCCATGCCGAAGCGCAGGTCGGGTTTGTCGGAACCGAAGCGGCGCAGGGCCTCGTCGTAGGTCATACGCGGGAATTCGGGCAGATCGATGCCGAGGGTGTTGCGGAACAGGTGTTTGGTGAGGCCTTCAAACATATTCAGAATGTCCTCCTGGTGGATGAACGACATTTCGCAGTCGATCTGGGTAAATTCCGGCTGGCGGTCGGCGCGCAGGTCTTCGTCGCGGAAACACTTCACGATCTGGAAATACTTGTCGAAGCCGGCCACCATGAGGATCTGTTTAAAGGTTTGCGGCGACTGGGGCAGGGCGTAGAACTGGCCCTTGTTCATGCGCGAGGGCACCACGAAGTCGCGGGCGCCTTCGGGCGTCGATTTGATCAGAAACGGCGTTTCCACTTCAATAAAGCCCTGTCCGGCGAGGTATTGCCGGGTAGCGAGGGCCAGGTTGGAGCGGAAAATGATATTTTGCTGTACGGCGTTGCGGCGCAGGTCGAGGTATCTGTATTTCATGCGCAGGTCGTCGCCGCCGTCGGTGTCGTCTTGAATGGTAAATGGCGGGGTTTTGGCGGTATTGAGCACTGTAAATTCGGTCACCTGTATTTCAATATCGCCGGTGGCGCGATTGGGGTTTTTGCTGGCGCGTTCGCGTACCTTGCCCGTTGCCTGGATCACAAACTCCCGGCCCAGCCGGCGGGCGCGTTCGCAGAGTTCCGGTCCCGAGTGCTCGGTATCGTCCATGTCGAATACCAGTTGGGTGATGCCGTAGCGGTCGCGCAGGTCGACAAAGGTAAGGCCGCCCAGGTCGCGGCTGATGGCTACCCAGCCGGCGAGGCTGACGGTTTTGCCGGCGTCGGAGAGGCGGAGTTCGTTGCAGGTGTGGGTGCGATACATGGAGAGTGATGAGTGATGAGTGATGAGTGATGAGTTGAGTGATGACATCACTCAAACCTCTTGTCTGTCAGCGCCAGCAAAAAATCTTCGAGGTCTTGTTTTTCCTGTTCGGTCAGGTTGAGCGGTTTGGCGAGCAGGGAATCGCGATTGAGGCTGTGGCTGACGAACTTGTCCGGCTGATCGTAGTAGTCGATCACTTCGCGCAGGGTACGATAGGAGCCGTCGTGCATATAAGGCGCCGTAACGGCAATATTGCGCAGGCCGGGCACTTTGAATTTTCCCAGATCGGCGGAGTCTTTTGTAATGGCGAAACGTCCCGGATCGTTCAGTTTTTTTCCGTCGAAGAGGCCGATATTCCGGAATTCATCGCCGGTAAAATCGGGGCTGAAATGGCAGTCGAAGCATTTTCCTTTAGTCATAAAAACCGCGCGGCCGCGGATAGCGGAGGCGCTCATGGCGGTATCATTGCCCTGCATCCAGCGGTCGAACGCCGTATTGCCGGTTTCCAGGGTGCGGATGAATGTGGCCAGGGCGTCGGCCAGTGTGAGCGTATCCGCGGGGCGACCGTAAATGGCCTTGAAAAAGCCGTTGTACCGGGCGCTGCTGCGCAGGCGTTCGAGGGCGATGGGTAATGGGAGGTTCATTTCCACCGGGTTTTCAATGGGTTGCACCACCTGTTGTTCGAGGGTACCGGCGCGTCCGTCCCAGAAAAATGCCGAACGGGCGCTCATATTGGTAATGGCCGGCGTGTTGCGCGTGCCTTTTTGGCCGCCGACGCCAAGGCTCACCGCCGAAGTGTCGGAAAAAGCGAAAGCCGGGATATGGCAAGAGGCGCAACTGACGCTTTGATCGGATGACAGGATGGGGTCTTCAAACAGGAGCCGGCCCAGATCTTCGCTGGTTTGGGGCGCCGTCCCGCCCGGTTGAAAAGCAGCGGCGGCCAGCAACATAAGGCCGCAGAACAAAAAAATGACGGAATGCAAGCGTGTCATAGCGGCGCAAAGATAAGCGTCGTTCCCGACTTTGTCAGCTGACTTTTGTCATGCGGAACGACTACTATTCAAACTCCAGCAGCACATGCCCTTTTTCAACCGCCTGTCCTTTTTGCGTATGGACCGTTTTTACCACGCCCTCGCCGGTGGCTTTAATGATGTTTTCCATCTTCATGGCCTCGAGAATGAGCAGGGGGTCGCCTTTTTGAACGGACTGGCCCGGTTCTACCAAAACACTGATCACCAGACCGGGCATCGGCGCTTTTACGTCGTTCACTTTTTGGGCGCCTCCGATGGTCAGGCCCAACTGGTGCACGAGACGTTCGTAGTAATCGGCAATTCTGACTGTATACTCGGCGCCTTCGATGCGCAGGGTGCAGATGCGGCTGGCGTAGTCGGAGGCCAGCACTTCGATGTGATAAGAGTGCCCGTTGTGGAGCAGGTGATACGTCCCGTCGCCGTTAGGGATGATGTCGAGGTTGCGGGCTTCGTCGGGTTGAAGGTCGAATTCGTAGTGCCCGTTGACAGCGACTTTAAAAGGTTCTTTTTTCACGGAAAAAACGGTTTAAAAAACCCGGCAGGTCAGCACGGTGATATCGTCGGGGAACGGCTGTCGTCCGCGGTAAGTTTCGACATAAGCCAGGAGTTGAGTGTTCAGCTCTTTAGCGCCGAGTTGGGCGTGTTTCAACAGGAAATTTATGAGTTTGGCTTCACTGAATTCTTCGCCTTCGTCGTTTTTCACGTCGGTTAGCCCGTCGGTATAAGTAAAGATCATCGCTTCATCGGTCAGGCAGACGCCGCCGATTTCGAGGAAAGGCAGCTCCGGCATCCAGCCGAGCACCGTGCAGCCGTTTTTGAGCGGCACCACCTCGCCGTTGCACAACAGGAGTGGCGGCGTGTGGCCGGCATTGACGTAGTGCAAAGTGCGGGTGGTCGTATCGTAGCGGGCGAGGAAAAGGGTGATAAACCGGTCGCCTTGGGTGACGCGGTGCACGGCGGCGTTCATTTCCTGCACGATTTCTTCAAGCGTCTGGCAGCGGGTGACGAGCGCGCGCAGGTTGGCCTGGAAGTTGGCCATCAGCAGGGCGGCCGACACGCCTTTGCCGGTGATGTCGGCGATACAAAAAACGATCGTGCCGTCGGGGAATTCCACCACGTCGTAATAGTCGCCGCCCACGGCAAAGTGCGGTTTGTAAATGCTGGACAGTTGATAATTTTTGCCCGAGGGCAAACGGGCGGGCACGAGCGTCCGTTGAATCTCGGCGGCCAGTTCGACTTCCCGGTTGAGCACTTCCTGGCGCATCTGGGTTTTAAACAGGCGCTTATTTTCGATTGCCACCGCGATCACATTGGTAATAGTAGTGACAAACTGGACTTTATTATACACGTCGTCGTCGTCGTCGAAGCCGCCGATAAAGGAATAGGCGATGGGTTCGTCCTTGTGCATGACCGGTACCACCAGGTCAAACTCCCGAATCAGGGCGTGTTCGGAGCTCTCCAGGCCGCGGGTGGAGCGGTATTTGGACAGCTCCTGGTTGACGTCGTGTTCCAGCAGCTTTTCGTCCACGCCCAGCGATGTTTTACATTCCCATTTTGCGCCTTCCTTGAAAAAAAGCGCCATTTTGCGAATGCCGATTTCCCAGCGGAGAAAGGAATTATACATGTTGAACAGGCCATCCGACGACACATTTTCATTAATAGCCTGCGTGATCGCCAACAGACTGTTGATCTGCAGCTGCTTCAGGTTGATCTCGCGCTCCAGTTTTTCGATGCGTGTCAACGTTCTTTTTATTTCCTGTAATTCCGGCATGGAGACTTTCCTGGCTTGGCGCCCGTTTTTGATGGGATTTTACAATTTCGTGCGAAAAGGTACGCACATTTCGGAAATGCGCGCTGTTCTGAAAAAAAATCAGGCATCCGAATGTCCATTATGCACACATTTTCCGGCTTACTGTTCCGGGAAACGCGGAAAACTTGTGAACTTTGCGCGCTAAAACACAACCCGTTCGCGGGTTTCTATTTGTACTAACCATATTGTTATGGAAGACGTCAGTAAAATCATTGCCGAAGCAAAGGCGCAAATGGACAAAGCCCTGGAGCACCTGGAGCACGAGCTGGCCAAACTCCGGACCGGTAAAGCTTCCTCCGCCATCGTCCAGGACCTGCTCGTGGAATATTACGGAGCCCCCACGCCGTTGCCCCAAATTGCCAACGTTCAGGTGGCCGACGCGCGCACGATCGTCATTCAACCCTGGGAAAGAAACATGCTTGGCCCCATCGAACGGGTGATTATCAACGCCAACATCGGTATCACGCCCGCCAACGACGGCGAGGTGATCCGCCTTTCGGTACCGCCCCTGACCGAAGAACGCCGCAAAGAATTGGTGAAAAAAGCCAAACATGCCGGCGAAGAAAGCAAAGTGGGGGTGCGCAACGCCCGCCATAAAAGCCTCGATCTGATCAAAAAAGCGGTGAAAGACGGTCTGCCCGAAGATATGGGCAAACGAAAGGAGACCGAACTCCAGGACCTCGTCAACAAGTATGTTGAACAAGTGGACAAGGTCGTGGGCGCCAAAGAAAAGGAAATAATGACTGTATAGAAGGTTAGCGGGTTGCAGGTTAGCGGGTTACGGGTTGGCTTCACTCCTGGCCACCTATACCCGCCAACCCGCCAACCCGTTAACCCGTTAACCTTATTAGGTATGAACTTAGAAAAATTTCTCGTCATCGCCGGTGTGCCCGGCGTACACAAGCTGATCGCCACCCGCAGCAATGGGCTGGTTATCGAAGACCGGCAGGAGGGTCGCACGCGATTTGTACCGGTGCGTCAAAACCAGATAACTCCCCTTGGCACGGTGGCTGTTTATACGGATACGGAAGAAGGCACCATGCCTATTGCCGATGTTTTTCAAAAAATGCTCGATCAGATGGAAAGCGCGCCGCCGGTTCCCTTAACGGCCAACAGCGCGGAGCTGCGCCAGTATTTTACCCAAATCCTGCCTGAACACGACCGCGACCGGGTGCATATCAACGACATCAAGAAGTGCATCAAATGGTTCAATTTTATGCAGGAAAAAGGCATTTTCGATGAAGTGAAAAGCGAATCTGTGCCGGAAGAAGCGCCGGCAGCCACTTCAGAACCGGATAAAACCGATTCCAACCCATAAATCAAATGTATAAAGGAAAAAAAGTAGTTGTTGTACTGCCGGCCTACAACGCCGCCAAAACGCTGGAAAAGACTTATCGTGAAATCCCCTTCGATCTGGTGGACGAGGTGATCCTGTGCGACGATCACAGCCGCGATAACACCGCCGAATTGGCCCGACGCCTGGGTATTAAACACGTGCTGGTGCACGAAAAAAACAAAGGTTATGGCGGCAACCAGAAAACCTTGTATAACAAGGCCCTCGAAGTGGGCGGCGATATTGTGATCATGTTGCACCCCGACTACCAGTACACCCCCAAACTCATCCCTTCGATGGTCAACATCATCGGGGAAGAGCTGTACCCCGTGGTGCTCGGTTCCCGCATTCTCGGCATGGGCGCCCGCAAAGGCGGCATGCCGCTGTACAAGTATATCGCCAACCGTTTTTTGACCTTTACGCAAAACACCCTCGTCCATTACAAACTGTCGGAATATCACACCGGCTACCGGGCCTTCAGCCGGCAGGTGCTCGAAAGTATCAATTTCAACCAGAATTCCGACGATTTTGTATTCGACAATGAAATGCTCTCCCAGATCATTTACGCCGGTTTCGACATCGGCGAAGTGACCTGCCCGACCAAGTATTTCAAGGAAGCATCCAGCATCAATTTTCGCCGGAGCATGAAATACGGCCTGGGCGTGCTGCGGGTGTCGTTCAACCACTGGTTACAGCGCATGGGGCTGGTCAATTTGGCGATGTACCGGAAATAATGTGCACCGTAACTTACCTCCCCTGGCGCGACGGGTTTATCCTGACCCACAACCGCGATGAAGCGCCCACGCGTTCGCCCTGGCACATTTCGCGCGAAAAAAGGGGGAGCGACACGCTAATCTTTCCCAAAGATATTAAAGCCGGCGGCGGCTGGGTGGCCGCCGCGCGCAGCGGCCGGGTGGCTTGCCTGCTCAACGGCGCTTTTCTGAAACACCAGCACCAACCGCCCTACCGTCGCAGTCGCGGACTGGTACTGCTCGATTTTTTCGATTGGCCCCATCCCGACGATTTTTTCATCCGTTACGACCTGGAAGGCATCGAACCGTTCACTTTTCTGTTTTTTTCTGCCGGTCGCGTCGCCGAACTGCGCTGGGACGGCGCCCAACGCCACCTGCACGACCTTTCGCACACCGAGCCGCATTTCTGGTGTTCCGCCACCCTGTACCCCCCACCCATGCAGGCCCTGCGGGAACAGGTGTTCCGTCAATGGCTCGCCCGACATTATACGCTTTCAGCCGCCACCCTGCCGTCCACCGTCCACCGTCCACCGTCTACCATCCACCGTCCACCGTCCACCGTCCACCGTCTACCATCCACCGTCCACCGTCTCCACGAGACAGGCAGTGTCGGCGACCCGGAAAACGATTATGTGATGAACCGGAGTGGGCGCGTATGCACGGTGAGCATTACCCAAATATTATTTCGGGAACGCCAGATACGGATGCGGTATTCCGAGTTGCTGGAAGGACACTGGGACCGGAAACAGTTAAGTCTGGCGGAGCGGCAATCCCCGCTATCAGCCCGAAGCAAATAATTTCCTGCCGCAACGGCTTTTAACCAATTATTTGTAAAAAAAGCCACGCATGTGCAGCCATTCCTAAATTTATTGTGTCTGTTTAGTTAATTTTTTCAAAATTCCCGAACCAAAGGTTGTTTCGTGCATTTAATGTCCATACTTTCGGGTCGAATTAAATAATTTGTAATCTGTTGCCGATGAAATTTCTTTTACCCTTGTACATTTTACTGCTGTTCGGTGTGGCGGTTCAGGCCCAAAATTCCAACAAAGCAGACCTCTCCGTTTACCCCAATCCCACCACGGAGTATATTTCTGTGAACGACAATAATGACGCCGTCGGCTATGTTGCCATATTTAATTTGGTTGGCAAAAAAGTGAAGGATTTCGAATACGCCAAGGGAGAGTCGCTTTTTGTGGCTGACTTGCCAAAAGGTATGTACCTGGTACAGGTGCAGAACCGCGGCCGGGAGGTTTTAAAGACGCAGAAGGTGGATAAAAGATAATTTTTCCGCTATATCTGCGGGCCGGTTATCCGGCATATACGATGAGAAAACACAGGCCATTCCGGGTGATGACCCCGGGATGGCCTGTGTAGTTTTGGTTAAAAATAGCTCATTACGCGGCCGCATATTATTCACTGCTCTGCTTTTGTTGTCCCACCGGCCGATTGGCGGGTTGTTTCTTTTCTTTCCCTGGTTTCACCTTTCCCGTTTTTTCTTTCTCCATCTTCTTTTTTGGCAAATCCTGCCCTTCAAATATCTGAACGGCCAGCGGGGCAAGCCGGAATGTGATGGCGTGCGCCTGCCCGTGCGATTCTTTTTTCACGGCTTTCAACTCGGTATTTGTCACGCCGCTGCCGCCGAAACGGGGGTCGTCGCTGTTGAGCAGTTCGCGCCAGACGCCGCCGTAGGGCACGCCGAGCGTGTATTCTTCCAGCACGATAGCGTTGAAATGACAAACCACCAGCAATACTTTGTCGGAAGGCCGGCCCCGGCGCAGGAATGCGATCACGCAATTTTCCGTGTCGTCGCCGCCGATCCAGGCATATCCTTCGGGCGAAAAAGCGTGCCACCAGAAAGCCGGATGCGCGGCGTAGAGCTGATTGAGGGCCTTTACCCATTCCTGTACGCCCTTGTGGTAGTCGTACCGGAGCAATTCCCAGGTGACGCCGCGGTCGTGACTCCATTCGGTCGATTGGCCGATCTCGCCGCCCATAAACAGGATTTGCGTGCCGGGGTGCGTCCATTGGTGTCCGAATAAGGCGCGGAGGTTAGCGAATTTTTGCCATTCGTTACCGGGCATTTTGTACAGCAGCGAGGCCTTCATGTGCACTACCTCGTCGTGGCTGAGGGGGAGCATGAACCGTTCGGAAAAAGCGTACACCATAGAGAAAGTGATCTCGCTTTGGTGCCATTTCCGGAAAATAGGCGGGCGTTTGAAGTAATTGAGCGTATCGTGCATCCAGCCCATCATCCATTTCTGGCCGAAGCCGAGTCCGCCTTCCCAGGGTGGGCGGCTGACGCCGGGGAAGGCCGTGCTTTCTTCGGCAATGGTTTCGATACCGGGGTAATTTTTATAGGCAGCCTCGTTGAAATCGCGCAGGAAAGAAATGGCTTCCAGATTCTCGCGTCCGCCGTGGATATTGGGAATCCATTCGCCTTCCTTGCGGGAGTAGTCGTGGTATAACATAGAAGCCACGGCGTCCACCCGCAGACCGTCGATATGGTATTTGTCGAGCCAGAACAGGGCGTTGGAGATGAGGAAAGAACGCACCTCGTTGCGGCCATAATCGAACACGTAACTGTTCCAGTCGGGATGGAAACCGCGCCGCATGTCGGCATATTCGTACAGGTGCGAGCCATCGAACAGATATAACCCGTGGATGTCGCCGGGAAAGTGAGAGGGCACCCAATCGAGGATGACCCCGATGCCGGCCTGATGAAAGGCGTCGATCAGGAACATAAACTCTTCGGGTGTGCCGAACCGGCCGCTGGGCGCGTAGTACCCGGTGATCTGGTAGCCCCAGGAAGGGAAATAGGGATGTTCCATCACCGGCATCAGTTCCACGTGCGTAAAGCCCATGTCTTTCACGTAGGGGACGAGTTCGCCGGCCAGTTCGTGGAAGTTGAGGGAGCGGTTGCCGTCTTCAGGCAGTTTTTTCCAGGAGCCGGAATGTACTTCATACACCGACCAGGGCTTGGGTTTTCCGGCGCTTTCCGCGCGGTATTCGAGCCATTTGTCGTCCTTCCATTGATAATCGAAATCCCAGACGATGGAGGCGGTGCCGGGGGGCGTTTCCCAGCGCAGGGCGTAGGGGTCGCCTTTGTCCAGCCCCTTGCCGTTGTGCATGGTAATATGGTACTTGTACACGGTTCCTTTGCCCAGGTTGGGGATAAATCCTTCCCAGATGCCGCTTTTATCCCAACGGGGCAGCAGCACATGGGCTCCGGGATTCCAGTTGTTAAAATTACCGGTAACGGAAACCTTGCGCGCATTGGGCGCCCATACGGCAAAATAAACGCCCTTTTCGCCGTCATTTTCTACCAGATGGCTGCCCAGTTTTTGATAGATGCGAAAATGTTTGCCACCCTGGAACAAGGAAATATCGAACTCCGTGAGGAGCGAAAAAGGTTTGACTGTTTGCATATTCACGTGAATTGGGTAGTCAGCAAAACAAAGCGGAGCGAACCGGGCAGGTTTTGAGGCAGGTAAATGTATGACCAAGTACACCAAATGAGGAAGAAATGCCGGAGAAAGAATATGATTTGAGCAGAAAAATGGCCTTGGCACAGTTTTGGTAGTTTTGTTAACGCAAATTAAACAGTATTCCAAACCCTGCATCGCATCGCTATGGATGTTCAATCGGTCCTGCAACGTTTCCCGCTGTTGTCGACGCTTTCGCCACTTGAATTACACCAGTTAGTTCAAATGTCCGAACTGCGCACCACTCACAAACACGGTTTTATTTACCTGGCCGACGAGCCAAGTGATTACCTCTGTTTTTTACTTCAGGGAACCATCAAAATTGGTATTTATTCACCGGACGGCAGGGAAATCATTAAAAGTATCCTGCACCCGCTTACCATGTTCGGCGAACTGGGCCTGACCGGCGAGTGCCAGCGCGCCGAATTTGCCTGCGCCATGAACCAGGAGGTAAAGTATTGCGCCATAAAGGTCTCTGATTTTAAACGCCTCATCCAGGGGAACTTTCATCTGGCCCAGGCGGTGATGCTTTTCCTGGGCGAGCGCCTGCGAAAAGCCGAGCGCCAGTGGGAATCGCTTATCCTGAAAGACGTGCGCACCCGCATTGTTGAATTTTTAAAGGAAAGCGCCGGCGAACGCGGCCGACAGGTAGGCTTTGAAACCCTGGTAAAACACGGCCTCACACAACAAGACATCGCTAACCTCGTAGGCGCCAGTCGCCAGACGGTAACGGCCATACTCAACGAACTCCGCAAATCGAACCTCATTCATTTCAACCGGAATTCGATCCTGATCCGGGACATGGAAAAGTTGAATTGACACGATATACTGTCTTTCTCCACAGGCAGACAGTGTTATTACAGATGGAGGTTGCCGGGTCGCGCAAGCCCGGCAATTTTTTTATGCGGCTGCTACACCAATTGTTCACTGATCTTTCCAAACCGCCGTTCTCTTCTCTGGTAGCTCAATATGGCTTCGAACAATTCCTTACGCCCGAAATCCGGCCAGAATACCGGTGTGAAATACAATTCGGCATAAGCGATTTGCCAAAGCAGGAAATTGGAAATGCGCGTTTCGCCGCTGGTGCGGATCAACAATTCCGGGTCGGGGATACCGCGGGTACTGAGGGCATTTTCAAAGATTTTTTCATCGATGTCGGCCGGGTGCAGGTGGCCCTGGGCGGCCTGTTCGGCCAGCAGCCTGGCTGCGCGCAGAATTTCCCACTTGGCCGAATAGTTGAGCGCCAGTACGAGCGTAATCCGCGTATTGTTTTTGGTTTTTTCAATACCATCTAAAAGAGCCTGATAACTGGCCTTGGGCAGCGCTTCCAGGTCGCCGATTGCCATAAGGCGTACGCCATTTTTGTTCAGGTCGCGTATTTCGCCGCGAATAGTTTCCACCAGCAGACCCATCAGGGCCGTGACTTCGGCCGGCGGGCGGCTCCAGTTTTCGGTACTGAATGCATATAGAGTCAGGTATTCCACGCCTATTTCGGAGGCGGCTTCCGTTACTTCGCGCACGCTTTTTACCCCGCTGCGATGCCCCAATACACGCGGCATGCCCTTTTGTTTTGCCCAACGACCGTTACCATCCATGATAATGGCAATGTGCCGGGGAACCTGGTCCGGAATGATCAATGATTTTAACTCCGTCATTTGCGCCGCTTTGTATAAAGCCTGCAAAGTTAGTAATAAGTTTGAAGTTCGGATGTGGGCAACAAGTCAAAGGTCTCCTTCGTAAATCCCCGCTCTTTCGCAAATCCATTTCCTGAGTTTTACAAGCCCGGGAGAATTCTTCTGTTTCAACGTATTTAAAAGATGTAATTTTTACAAGTATATTTTGGCACATTTTTTAAATTAATCACATCTTCGCCCGAACTTCAACCCAAGGCCCCGGGATCAATCTTCAAACTTCAAACTTCAAACTATAGAATGATCCCGCATCTTCGTCAACGCTTCAACGCCGCATTCACCCCCGAAAAATACCAGGCTTTTCTCAACACGATCAATACCGAGTTTGGGGAGCCTGCCACATTCCGCGTGTCCGAAACGCCCGTTTTTATACCTAAGCACCTCAAAAACAAGTTATTACAGGGCATCGAAGATATTTCCGCCGTGCTGACGCGCCCCGATTTCCGTCAGATCAGCGAGGCTGCCATACCGCCCCATCTGCGCGTTCCCAACGAAGACGAGCATGCCGTATTCCTGCAATACGACTTCGGCATTTGCCGCGATACCGAGGGTAATCTGACACCTCAACTCATTGAGTTACAGGGCTTCCCATCGCTTTATTTTTACCAACACCTCCTGGCGCAGGCCTACCGCCGGCATTACGACATACCGGCGGATTTTCACCACCTCTTTAGCGGCATCGACCGGGAAGGCTACCTGGAATTGCTGCACGACATCATTATCGGCGAAGAAAAACCCGAAAACGTCATCCTGCTGGAGGTAGAACCTGAAAAACAAAATACCCGCATTGATTTCTGGGGCACCCGCAAATACCTGGGCCTGAAAGTGCTTTGCCTCAGCAAAATAAAAAAAGAAGGCCGCGATTTGTATTACCTCGACGAAGAAGACCGCAAAGTACCCATCCATCGCATTTACAACCGGATCATCTTCGACGAACTGGAAAAACGCGCCGACCTGCCCCGCGAGTGGGATATGCTTTCGGAGGTCAACGCCGAATGGGTAGGCCACCCCAACTGGTTCTTCCGCATCTCCAAACACACGTTGCCCTACCTCAAATCCGACTTCGTGCCGGAAACGCTGTTTCTTGAGGAAATGAAATCGGCGCCCGACGACCTCGAAAGCTGGGTGCTCAAGCCCCTGTTTTCCTTTTCCGGTCAGGGCGTGAAAGTCAACGTCAGCCGCGAAGACCTGGAAAGCGTCGACGATCCCGCTAATTATATCCTGCAACGCAAAGTGCAATATATCGCGGCCATCGAAACCGCTATTCCGAACGAGCCCTCCAAGTGTGAGATCCGGATGATGTTGCTTTGGAAAAAAGGCTGGGAAAAGCCGCGGCTGGTGAACAACCTGATTCGCATGAGCAAAGGCGAAATGGTGGGCGTGCGATACAACATGGGGAAAGAATGGGTGGGATCGAGCGTGGGTTTTTTTGAACCTTAAGGAATATGGACCACTTATTTTTTAGCCCCCACATCGAAAACGGCCTCGCCCGCCTCGACGAAGAAGAGAGCCGGCACCTGCTCGCTGTGTTGCGCCGGCAGGCAGGCGATACTTTGCAGATAACCGATGGCAGGGGCAGCTTTTACGAGGCTGAAATTGTCGAAACCGGCAAGAAACACGCCGTGGCGCGCATCCTGAACACAACACTCACACCGGAACCGCCAGCCCGCCTGCACGTCGCCATTGCTCCGACTAAACAGATCGAGCGTTTCGAATGGTTTTTGGAAAAAGCCACCGAGGTAGGCATACAGGAAATTACGCCGTTGTTGTGTCAGCGCTCCGAACGCACATCCATACGGCACGACCGCCTGGAAAAAATCCTGACTTCGGCTATGAAACAATCCTGGCAAAGCCGGTTACCCCGTTTGAATCCGCTGACCCCATTTCGGGATTGCGTACAAAAGGCGACAGAAGCCCGGCGCCTGATCGCCTGGATTGCCGAAACGCCCACTCCCTATTTTAAAACGAAGCTGCAAGAAAGCGCCCACACGATCATACTGATAGGCCCTGCCGGCGACTTTTCCCCGGAGGAAGTAGATTTTGCTCAAAAATGCGGTTTTTCCAGTGTAAGTTTGGGGCCGTCGCGGCTGCGCACGGAAACGGCCGGGTTAATGGTGGTGGCAGGATTTAATTTTATGTTGGTACAGGATTAATAAGGTCGGGGGCAATTATGCAGACCGTATAAACCTTGTCCAATAAGCTTCATCGAAAAAAGATCGCTTCCCGCCGAGTTTCAATCCGGGGTTGTCGTGGAAAATAGCGCGTACAAACCGCCGGGAATAGTTTTGTTAAAAATTTTAACAGATGTTTACAGACCTCGCTACATGGTGGCAGGCATTGAGTGGCGCTGAACAATGGTTCTGGGCCATTGGTTTGATTTCCAATGCCTTGTTTGCCGTATACCTGATCATGCAATTTGCCGGCGGCCATGATACGGACGTCCATGATGGCGACGTTCCCGACCTTGACGCCGGATTTACTATCCTGAGCCTGCGCAGTTTGCTGGCTTTCGGGATGTTCATGGGCTACACCGGCGTAGTGGCGTTGCGCCTGGGCGGAGCTTGGCTTATTGCCCTGATAGCCGGTGTGGCGGCCGGCGTATTGGCTGCCTGGCTGGCCTGGCGCCTGCTCCGGATCATCCTGCGCCTGCAATCATCCGGTACGCTCAACATGCAAAACGCCATCGGGCAAACCGGCGAAGTATACCTCGCTATCCCCGCCGGCCTGAACGGCTCCGGCAAAGTGATGCTGGAAGTACAGGGCGCCCTGCGCGAGTTGGACGCCGTATCCGAAGAAGCATCTATTCCCAACGGCCAGCCCGTCCTGGTCGTCGGTCTTACCGACGAAGGCGCCCTCATCGTACAACCCTTTAAAGTAGCGATGAGTGATGAGCGATGAGCGATGAATGATGAGCGATGAGTGATGAGTGATGAGCGATGGGCGATGAGTTGGCTCCTCTAAACCCTC
>CALEYM010000115.1 GCA_937926185.1 uncultured Bacteroidota bacterium
CAGCTCGGTCTGGACGATCGCTTCGCGGGCGGCGGCATCGGGGGCATCGAGCAGGTAATTTTCGAAATCCAGCAATGCTATGGTATAATCCCGTTCTATCTGGGCATAAGAGCCTTCCGGGAGGCTTTCATTGCGCAAAATCCGGCTCAGCAGGCTGTTTACCGCCTTGCGTTTTTCTTTATCGAGTTTTTCCCGCAATATTTTCCGGGCTTGTGCCGGAATCCTGCCTGTTCTGAACCACTGGAGTTGGGAAAGACTCAGCAGCGTCAGATTCCAGAGCTCTTCCCGGGTTTGGGCGCCAATCGAATCGTCGGGGGGCAACACGATGTCTTTGAACGATTTGGTCAGTTTCCAGTATATTTCCGGATAAATTGCACAGGCGCAAAGCAGGTCGAAACCAGTTTGACCCAGATAAAACTCCAGGCTCCCGATATTGGACAGATCAGCCGTTAAATCGGGCATTGGCGGCTCGGGATAATGGATCCGCCAGAAATAAGGCGTAAAGGAGCTGTTGGATTGCCATTGTTTGACCAGTGTCCCCAAGCCCTTTATGCACGCCGGCGCCACGGGCAACACATGGCACAGCACTTCTTCGTGAACCGACCAGTCGGCCGTGCTTTTACTGTTCAGCAACGCCACCGATTCCCAGTCCTTACAAATTTTCAGGATCAGTTCGGAGGGATGTATGTCGGCTGTTTCCAGGTATTGGGTCTCCGGCTCCAGCGCGGCGGCGGCTTGTCGGGCTACCGTTCCGGGCAAATACGTTCCGGTCAGATTTTCCGCATCCGTAACGATCAGTAATTTACTGTTCCCCATGCCCTGATGCAAGCGGTCCAGGGAAATATACGAACCTGGCCGGCGGCGCTCCTTCCAGCACCAGACCGGCGATTGATCGAAAAAATAATAGTCGGCATCCATATCCAGCGACTGCAACTCTGCTACCAGTTCGGCATAATAGAAGGCCAGGTGATCCCTGCTGCTTTTCTGTTCAATCAGAAACAGGTATTGCGGCGATTTACGCCGGAGCCGCTGGACGAATGTCGGCAATCCGCCGTGTTTGATGGTTCGCCGGATACTGAGTGGAATATCCCACTCCTGAACGGCGGTGACTTCCATCTCCCGCATCGGCCTGATTTCCGTCTCCAGATTGGCGCCCGACCAGCAGCGTTCTTCTTCTCCGCTGAACAGGAGTTCGAAGGCAATGGGGCCTTTACGGGTCGTTTCGATCTGCCGCGGGGCCGGCATGTCGCCGGCATGTTTAATCCTTACGGCCGGTACGGGCGTATCGGCCAGCGGAATATCGGGGATGTAGGTTTTATTGCCATGAAAAGTACGCGGGCCGCGGTGCTGCCCGCGGTAGGGGTTGGAGCGGTAAGGAGCGTACTTGCGGGAAGCCCCCTGTTGGCTTTCGCGTCGTTCGATGATGGCCTTAAAGGATTCGACGTATTCTGAAAAGACCTTGTAAAATCGCTGTTGTTCTTCTTCGCTTTTGCACAGGATAGGGGCGATCTGAAGTTTCAACTCCCCGACCGTGGGCACCCAGTGTCCTTTGAGTTTGTTGAGGAGTTTTTTAATGAGCAGCCTTTGGGCAATGCCAACGCGCGGGAAACCCGCCGCCGGCAGCCGGTCGTTGAGAAAATCGTCGAGCCTGAAGACGGTGTACCACGAGTAGGGGTAGACTTTTATCTTGTCTTCAGCCGTTTTATTCCGACGTTCCCGATTCCATTTCCGCGATCTACGCTGTCTCATTATATTGATTCAATAATGTCTTCATAACAGTGCGCGCAACGGCGAAGGGGTCGCCCTCGTCGTTGAGCTTTTTGTGTTCGAGGTCTTCTTCGAATACGCGACGGTGCCATCGTCGCAGATCATCGTTGTAGATGGGTTGTAATTCGTTCCAATGCGCGACCCTGTTGGGATATGATTTTTTCAGGCCGGCGAAAAGATCCCGGTATTTATTCGCCAGCTCAAGGTGTTCGGGCACGTCGGCTTCATATTCCAAAAAACAGATCACCACCACCTGTTCGCACAGATCTTTTTTGATTTCCACGCTCAGCGTACCCAGATAATAGTCGAACAATGGGCGAAGCGCATCGGTCCAGAATAATCCCAGGTGATGCCAAAGCACCAAAATGGTATCCTTGGAAAACTTGTCGGACACCGCTTTTTCTTTCTTTTTGGAGAAATTGAAAGAGAGTTCGTCAAAATACTCTTTCAATTTCATCATTGGCGTGTTAGGATCGCCTTTGGAGGTTCCCAAAACGCTTTCCCGCAAACCAAAACTACCCATTGTCGGAAATTCCAATTCCTTAATGGGTATAAACCGGTTAAACCGTCTGGAAGTAAAGTGCTCGAAGCGGCGGATCAGTTCGTATGGGCAATCCCTGTGGCTGGCATTGAGGAAAATAAAGGTGGGATCGCTGGCTTCCTCCCGGTGTTTTTCCCGAAGTATGTCTTTAAACTCGGCTTCTTCCTCAGCCCTGTTGCACAAGAGGTAGCTTATAGGTATTTTGTGGAGGGGATATTGCGGATTGTCGTCGAGGAGCACTTGTTCCCTGGGTTTGGACTCCGCCGGGGCGACCCAATCGACCAAACGCTGTCGCAGCACTTCCGGGTCGGCGTCGAGGCGATAGACTTCTGTTGTGGCAGGCAGGCTTGTCCGTTGTTGCATGCCGCTGATATCCCGGGTTGGATCAGGGCCGGTTGTATCGCCGGCAGCCGGCAGAATCTCGCTTGCAAAAGAATTCAGGGCGCGGTCAAAAGCTTCTTGCAGGGTATAGTTATACGATGTGGTCAGGAACTTTTCATAAAATTTTTCAGCAAACCGGAAGGCATGGGAATCGGGCAGTAAAATGGGTGAGGAAATAACGGCCGGTACGCCGGCCTCCCGGAGAAATCCGGCTTGTTCAGAGGTGGTACAGCCATTTAAAAAGACCAGTTTCAGCCCCCGTCCGTTGGCGCCGATGCCGTCTTCTCCGATAATTTTGGCAAAACGCGACATGTCGGTAAACTGCATCGCGTCGTAGTGCCGGGTGTTCAATTCCAGGGTAGGGCCTTTGGCATGGCCGGCGTAATGAAAGATCAGGTATTTGCCGGCACAATTCCGGAAGCGCTTTTCGATCATATCCTGGGTAGCGGCCTGCAATGGCTCGGGCATGAGGCCGGTTTCCTGGATAATTCTGATAATGGAATTGATTTCTTCCGGTATCTTTATCAGCAGGTTGCGCGAATTAAATGAATAAGCGATCAGAACGCCTTCTGCCATACTCATTTAGTCCGGTTAAATTTATTTTTGATTTTTTCCGAATCTTCTTTGTTCTTGGCCAGCACCGGCAGGGTATTGCCCATTGCCCTCAGCGTATCTTTGTCGCCCTGCAGCGCCTTTTCCCAATCGATTCCCATTTCGGACAGGCTGTTGATCCATTTGATCAGTTCATCGGTTGCGGGCGGTTTTTTCAGCCCTTCTTTCCGGATTTCAAGAAAATATTTGACTACGCTCTGTAAGTGCTGGCTGTAATTGTTGGATAATCCCGATTTTAAATTTAGAATTTCCAGCAAATGTTCTTCTTTTGGAAAAGTAATGTGATAAAACAAACAACGCCGCAGAAAAGCGTCGGGCAGGTTCTTTTCCGAATTACTGGTCAGCAGTAAAAAAGGGGGCAATGTCTTTTTTCGACGATGAATATATCCGTCCTCGTCGATATTGAGCGGGGAGCCGTCAGCATACCGGGAGAAATCAAAATCGTTGATATCGGCATTGGTGGCCTCTTCGATCTTAAAGGAAAATTCCTCGAATTCGAATAGCACATCGTTGGGAAAATCCCTGGGCGCTTTGTCGATTTCATCAACCAATACCACCGGACGAAAGCCCAAGCGTGAATTGATGATCGCCTTTCCGAACGCTTCAAAGGTAATAAACCGAAGGGGGTTTTCCTGTTGCCTGCCAAAATGCCGGAGCGCGTCGTAGCGGTAAAACAGGTCTTTGGCAGAAGACGTGGTTTTGGTATTGAAGCGGAATACTTCGCTGGTCAACTCTTCTTCGCTACCGCTCAATTCCTGCATGTTGTCGCTGATCCAGTAAGCGAGATCCGTCTTTCCGGTTCCGGGTTCTCCCGTTACCAGAAGCGGCATTTTCAAACCCAAAGCCACTTTTACAGCGGCAATCAATCCAGGATCGGATAGGGATGCCCGTCTGTTACTTGACGTGCTCATATAGATTCGCGATTATCTTGTCCGGGGGGGTAAAGTTATTGTAAAATTAATAAAACACTGCGC